>NZ_JBHTLT010000134.1:0-73859 GCF_042679045.1 Sporosarcina contaminans
CCACCTGTTCTATTTTAGGGACTTATTGGACAGCCTCTTATTATTGTTGAAGATAGTCTATTAACAAGCTGATGATCGCCGCAGTATCGGCTCGTGTCGCTGCGTCATTTGGACGGAATGTTGCTTCATCTTTTGTGATAATGCCCAAATCCGCCAAAGCGGAGATCGCATAAATCGTTTCATTGTCGAAGTTGCCGAGATCAGTAAATGGGTGTTTCAATGAGGATGAAAAATCCTTTGTATCAACACCTTGTTCAAGTACACGCCAAGCGATCAATGCCAATTGTGCTCTCGTAACGTTGTTTGTTGGCTTAAAATAGCCATTTTGTCCACGCACTAGCCCATTTGAATAAGCAGCCATTATATCTGCCTGTGTAGCTGGCGCATAGCCGGAAATATCAAGGAAGGCGTTGTCTTCAGTAGAACGATTCTTCAATTGCAATGCTCGTACAATAACTGACGCGGCCTGCGCCCTAGTTAAGTTGTTATCCGGTTTAAAAGTTCCATCTGTGTAACCATTGAATATACCGTTTTCGATTGCTTGTTTAATATATGCTTCAGCCCAATGTCCGTTGATGTCAGTAAATAAAGGCGTGTCCTCAGCTATTTGATAAGAGATTGATAGATAAGGGTCACTTTCATTGCCATGTTCATCAACGGCTTTCACACAAAAGCTATAAGTTTGATTTGCGTTTAAATCACTGAATGTATAGCTCAGTGTAACCATAGGCAAGGATGTTACCTTTACATCGTCTCTGTAGACATCGTACGTTACAGTTGTTCCGTCATGAGAAACAGGTATCCATGATAGCATTAAGGCATTTTTCGAAATAGGTTGGATTGTAATGCCATCCACTGGAACAATAGGGAATGTCTCTACCACTTTATCCCAAAAAAGTTTGGCAGTAACTTCATAGCCTGCAGGGCTTAAATGAATGTTGGCAGGGTTTGGCAAGTAGTTTTTATAATCCTTTGCAATGGCATCAGCCGTCTCTACAAAAAATACATTTGGCATTTGTGCAGTCATACTAATCGCCTTATTAAGCCCATCCAATAATTGTGAAAGCAAAGGTTGGATGTCTTTCGATAAATGAGGGAAAGGATTATAATATCCCATTACATATACTTGAGCTTTGGGATTTATGGAGTGAATTACCGAGATTATTTCAGACAGGTTCCGTCCGACTTGTTCGATTTCCTTCTGAATTGCTGTTTCGTTAAACTTCAAAGTTCTTTTTAAAGCGTCAACTTCTACATGAGATAGAACATCGTTTGCTCCAGCGGTAATTGTAATGATTTCCGCTTCCTTTATTGCCTCTTGCATACGTACTGTTTTACCTTCAGCTGTTTCTTTTGCTACATTTTGCTTAATGTCGTTAAGAACATCGACTGTTGTGTAGCCAGAAACGGCAAATTGCTTTGTGAAGGAGCTGAGCAATCCGACCTCTGAAAGTTTATTTGCCAGATAATCGGTATAACCGTCCCCAATTTTTCCTTGATGATCCATGCCTTCCGCTAAAGAATCTCCTAAAGCAACATAGTCTACAGATGTAACCCAAGAAGGAGCTGTCGTTTCTTGTGCGCTTACATAGTGTAGCGGAGAAATTCCAATGTACATTATTAAAGATAGAACAAGCATTATTTGAAGCATACATTTCTTCTTCATCTAATTCCCCCTTTCATTTAGTATCATTTTAGCTAACAATTTTGAAATTTACAATAAAAAACCGGAAGATTCATTCTTCCGGTCAAATAAACCTTTTTCTAATTTCAGGAGGAGGGAGCATGCAAGCGTCTTCGTTTTTACCAAACCATTTGTAACGATTTTTGGCGATATAGTCATAAACGCCGTCACGTAACTTTCTTGGGACGAGTATAAATAGAAAAAGAAGATGCCAAAGACCGTCCAATTTTTTCGCGATATGAAGGGCTGCTGCAGATTTGGTATACGATTTCCCTTTTTCAATTAATACAAGACTGTCTATGTCATCGGGGATTTTATATTGCTTCCGATATCTTTCTCCAGTTTCGCTTTGCAGCGAAGTAAAGTAGAAGTGGGCTGAAGGATCCCTTTTTATAATGAACTGAACGCTTTTATTGCAAAAATTGCATTCTCCATCAAATAAAATGATGCGCTTCAAGGACAGCACCTCCTATTTCTTATAGTATACCCGAATTAACGATTATAACTCTTAAAAAAGGGTATAGAAGTTTTAATAATGTCATATAAAATAACAAGCGTTTGAAATTGGTGGTTACCGGTATGAAAAAAAGGAGGGAAAGTTGAAGTGGGAAGTGAATTCGTTGATCCGTTTGAAATGGAGAAAAGAAAAGATCCTGAATTGATAGCAATAATGGAAATGATTGATGAAGGCTCGCCAGTTCATTATGATCACGATCATGATGGACTAAAAAAACTAAGAGAAGTAAATGGATTTGACGAAAAAGAGTTACCGCGAACCTATCAATAAGTTTGGAAGGATCGTTCTCCTACGGGGAATAGATCCTTTTTTAAAGCCGGTTTTGTTTTTGAACATTATTGTGGATTCCTTAATATAGGTAAATGCCCGGCTGTTTTCCATAATTCACTTAGTCGCTCGCCCGTCTGTCCTTCCTTTTTGCACATGTAATAGAGGGAGGGGGTGAGTGAAGATGATGATGCATCATGGCCATTGTCATGGCAGCCATATGATGTCACACTGTCAAATGCCGCAATTGCAACCGGTCGTATGTCCGGCTCAACGTCGTTATCACGACCAATTTTTTCCGGTGGAACAGCCTATTATCCACCCGATCGTCAATGTAAACAGAGTGAATCCTGTTGTCGTACCGCGCAACTATTACACTGAAACGACTGAAAGCGTGATGGGCTCGCCAGTTTTCCCGGGACGAGGTTTTGGCGGCGGACGTAGATTTAACCGCTTTGGAAGACCGTTCTAAAACAGAAAACAAAGCTGTTCCGTACAAGCGGAACAGCTTTATTTATGTTTGTTGCAGAGGTAGTATAAACCGATTGAAAAAGAATCCGTTTTTGCTGCTTGTGCGTTCGCAACACTCGAATGGAAAGGACGCTCAACACCTATTCCACATTAAAATATCTTGCGTCAGGATGTGCGAACACCATTGCGGATACGGACGCTTCTGGCTCCATCATGAATTCTTCGGTTAGATGGACGCCGATGTCTTCAGGTTTCAGCAATTTGAAGAGCTTCGCTTGATCGTCCAAATTTGGGCATGCCGGATAGCCGAATGAGAAACGTTGGCCTTGATATTTGGCAGCGAATCGCTCACGCATTGTGAAGTCGGTTGCATCCGGGAACCCCCATTGGTCACGCATTTCTTGATGGACACGTTCAGCGAACCCTTCAGCCAATTCCAATGCAGTCGCTTGGAATGCATGGCTTTCAAGAAACTTACCTTCTTCTTTTAATTGTTCGGCATATTGTCGTACGCCGTGTCCAGCAGTCACTTGCATGAACCCGACGTAATCCATTTCTCCGCTATCTACTGATTTTAAATAGTCAGCGAGACAAAGGAACGGTTCTTTTAGCTGTCGTGGAAAAGTGAATCGTTCAATGATCGTTTTCCTGTCATTCGGGTCATAAATGATCACATCATCCCCGTCTGACTGGGCAGGGAAAAATTGATACATTCCAGAAGCGGATAATCTTCCAGATTGAAGGAACTCTGTGACGAGCTTATGCAATTCAACCGCACGGGGCTCTTTTTCTAAAAGCATTTTATCAACATTTCCGCGCAGCCCTAAGTGATGTCCAATGAGTGTCCGCATATTGACATACGGATAGAGATGGGCGACGGAATAATCCTTCATTACTCTTCGTTTCAGGTCCTTCGGTACAAATACTCGTACGTCCTGCCTCACAGTCTTTACAGGTCTTGCAATGACGGCCACTCCGCCATCATTGCGCGTGGCACGGAGCGCTTCAGTTTCTTGCCGCTTCTCTTGTTTTTCTTCTATTTCCAATAGCAAAGATTGTCGGTCATCACTTTGCAATCGGTTGGCTAATTCCAAACCGATCATAGCATCTTTTGCATAAATGACCGGTCCGTCATATTCTGGCGCGATTTTCGTTTCGGTAAATCTGCGTGTCAAAGCTGCGCCTCCAACCATGACGGGAATATCGATGCCTGCCGCTTTGAAATCTTGTGCGGTGAGCACCATTTGTTGGGCGGATTTGACTAATAGCCCAGAGAGCCCAACGATATCCGGTTTCTCTTTCCGGATAACATCAATCAAAGTAGCGGGCGTCACTTTAATGCCGATGTCGATTACTTTATAACCATTATTGCTCAATATGATGTCGACAAGGTTTTTTCCAATGTCATGAACATCGCCTTTCACTGTTGCAAGGACAATTTTTCCTTTACCTGAATCATCCTCTTTTTTCTCCATGAACTGTTCCAAGAAAGAAACGGAAGCTTTCATCACTTCAGCACTTTGTAACACTTCTGCAACGATTAACTGATTGTCATTGAACAAACGCCCAACCTCCGCCATGCCATCCATGAGCGGTCCGTTAATAATATCAAGCGGAGTATCGTACATTTTGAGAGCCGCCTCAAGGTCCGGGATCAGCCCTTCCTTCGTTCCTTCTACTATGTAATAGGAGAGGCGTTCTGGCACTGTTTTCGGTATATCATCCTCCGTCTTCTCTTTCTTTTTGTCCCGATAAAAATCCGTAAAGTCAGATAGTGTTTGGTCAGTCGTAGAGAATAACAAATCATTTGCGAGCTTTATTTCATTTTCTGGAATGGAAGCATAGCGTTCTAACTTTTCCGTGTTGACAATGGCATAATCGAGCCCGGCTTGTGTGCAGTGGTATAAATAAACGGCATTCAGCACTTCGCGACCGACAGGCGGCAGCCCGAATGAAACGTTGCTGACACCTAAAGTTGTTAATGACCTTGGCATTTTCTCTTTGATCAAACGGATGCCTTCAATCGTTTCAACTGCAGATCCGATATATTGCTCGTCGCCAGTTCCGACAGGGAATACTAACGGATCAAAAATGATGTCTTCGGGTGCAATCCCCCATTTATTAACGAGCAAATCGTAGGAGCGCTCTGCGACTTCAAGCTTTCTCTCACGTGTTACAGCCATGCCTGTTTCGTCGATTGTCCCGACGACAACAGCGGCGCCAAATCTTTTCACAAGAGGGAGGACTGCATCGAATCGTTCTTCGCCATCCTCCAAGTTGATGGAGTTAATAATTGCTTTTCCTTGCGAATATTTCAATGCTTCTTCAATTACTTGCTCATCTGTCGAATCGATGACGAGCGGCACTTTCACTTTTTTTACGACCTGCTGCATGAAATTTTTCATATCGCTTAATTCATCTCGGTCAGGATTCGCCAAGCAAATATCCAACACGTGGGCGCCGCCACGCACTTGAGCACGTGCAATTTCAGAAGCCTCTTCGAATTTCTCTTCGACGATTAGCCGCTTGAATTTGCGGGAACCAATAACATTCGTCCGTTCGCCTATAAGCAATGGCCGCATTGACGAATCGTAAAGAAGAGGCTCGATGCCTGATACGGCATGCGGTCTGTTCTCAACAGGCTTTTGACGAGGAGGCAAGCCATCGACAGCCTCTTTGATCGCCCGAATGTGCGCAGGTGTCGTGCCGCAGCATCCGCCAACCATGTTCAGCCAGCCTTTTTCGGCAAAACCTAAAAGCTTTTGAGATAAAGACTCGGGAGATTCATGGTAATGACCTTCTTCATCGGGCAAGCCGGCATTCGGATAGCAAGTGACATAGCTCGCTGCCAAATCTGAAAGGGAGCGAAGGTGATCGGTCATGAATTCAGGGCCAGTCGCACAATTCAATCCAACTGACAATGGTTTAATATGCTCGATGGAAATATAGAATGCTTCAATGCTTTGCCCTGCCAAAGTCGTTCCCATCGGTTCGATCGTCCCTGAAATCATCACGGGCAATTCGATGCCAGTCTCCATGAATGCTCGTTTAATGCCAATCGTTCCAGCTTTGACGTTCAGCATGTCTTGACTCGTTTCCATAAGGAGCAAATCAGCACCGCCTTCGATCAGAGCTTTCGCTTGCAGATAAAAGTCTTCCGAAAGCTTGTCAAATGTCGTACCGCCGGTGACGGACAATGTTTTAGTCGTAGGTCCGATCGCTCCTGCGACAAATCTTGGACGTTCCGGGGTGGAATAGTCCTTCGCGCATGCTTTTGCAATTTCGACCGCTTTTTTGTTAATTTCATGTGATAGGTGGCCGAGGCTGAATTCATCCAATACGAGGGGGGTTCCCCCGAATGTATTTGTGCTAATAATATCTGCACCGGCTTCCAAATAAGCACGGTGGATTTTGTCTAAAATGTCAGGTCTCAGTACATTTAAATATTCATTGCAGCCTTCGTATTCTTCGCCCCCAAAATCTTCGGCAGATAAGTTTTCGGCTTGCAACATTGTGCCCATCGCCCCATCTATGATGAGGATTCTCTTTTCAAGATGCTGTTCAATAAGATGTTTCGGCATGGACAAATTCCCTCTCCTTCTTCCCATCCAATAGTTGGATATGTTTTATTAACTCCAATGACATATCGTATCGGAGAAATGGTGTAATGATATAGATGCCATTGAAAAGTTTCGCCGCTGTATCGATCAATTCCTTTGAGATAGCAATACCTTCCGCTGTAGCCCGTTCGCGGTCATCTCCACAATCGCGCATCCGTGCAAGTACATCTTCAGACAGCTTAATACCAGGTACTTCATGATGCAGGAATTCGGCATTCCGAATATTCGTCAACGGCATAATGCCTATGAAAATCGGTGTATCCAAATGCTTTGTCGCTTCATATATTTCCTCGATTTTCTCTTTCGTATAAACAGGTTGTGTAATGAAATAATCCGCCCCACACTCAATTTTCTTTTCCAACCGCTTAACGGCACGATCCAATACTCGGACATTAGGATTGAAGGCGGCGGCTACTGAAAATTTCGCTTTTTTGCGGAGCGGTTTCCCGGAGAAGGAAATGCCTTCGTTCAACTGCTTAATGAGTTGAATTAATTCCAAGCTCGATACGTCGTAGACGCTCGCTGCTCCCGGAAAATCGCCGACCTTCGTAGGATCGCCAGTAACTGCCAAAATATCGTGGATACCAAGTGCATCAAGCCCCATTAAGTGTGATTGCAAGCCAATTAGATTATGATCGCGGCAAGTTAGATGCACTAGTGGTCGTATAGCATGCTGTTGTTTCAATATAGAGCCCATCGCCATATTGCTAATCCGTGGCGAGGCTAAAGAATTGTCTGCCATCGTTACAGCGTCAACTCCTGCGTTATAAAGCTGTTTCGCCCCTTCAATATAAGCTTCCGTTTCTAAATGGCGAGGCGTATCCAGTTCGACGATGACTGTCCGTTCTCTTTTGGCCTTTTCATGAATGGGTTCGAATAATGCAGGTTCAGCATCGCGTATTACAATCGGTTTTTGGGATTTAACTTCTTTCTTTGTAACCGGCTTTAAGCCGGCTAATTGTTTTTTAACAGCTGCAATATGTTTAGGTGTCGTGCCGCAGCAGCCGCCGATCAGACGAACCCCTTCATCGCGCAGTAAAGCGGCTGCTTTTCCGAAGTAATCAGCTTCAGATGAGTAGACGATTCGCCCATCTTCCACATCAAGCAAACTGGCATTCGGAGCTGCGGAGAGCAGAAGTCCATCCGTGAGATTCACTTTTTCAAATGCTTGGATTGTATGGTAAGGACCTAACCGACAGTTGACTCCGACGACATCAGCCCCTAAATCGGAAAGCCTATGCAATGCTTCGTTCAGCACCAAGCCATTTTGGAGTATTCCCGGTTCCTCCATGGAAACTTGGGCGATGATAGGCACATCTGTTAATTTCTTGAGTGCCTCGACAACTGTCGTCAGCTCTTCAAAATCATAGTACGTTTCAAGCAATAAACCGTCAGGATCTCCGGACAATAAAGCATCAGCCTGTTCATGGACAATATGGAGAACTTCTTGCAAAGAGGCATCGCTTTTACGGATTCCACGTAATCCGCCGATTGTCCCTAAAACGTATTGTCCTCTGCGTGCGGCTGCCCGCTTGGCAATGCCCATTGCAGCTGTATTGAATTCCTTCACACGATTCTGCATGCTGTAGCGAGATAATTTCAATGCGTTGGCGCCATATGTATTGGTTTGAATGATGTCCGCACCTGCAGCGATATATTCCTCATGGATTTTTTCAATCACTTCTGGTTTTTCTACATTTAGCTCTTCGTAGCAAAAGTCGATTCCGTATGAGTAAAGCAATGTTCCCATCGCACCGTCCGCCGTCAAAATATCTGTCTTCAATCTTTCAAGTAATGTCATGTTTTCCACCCTTTCTTTGCATATTGTTCAATCAAGGAATAGATGAAAATAATTATTTTTGATTCAGCACGTTATGAATATCCGCAGAATAATGGATATTATGCTTGCGAAGGAGAGTGGTCATTTGCTGAAATAAAAATAAAAAGCCTTCTGAAAATAAGAAGGCTTCGAATATGCGAATAAAGATCGCTCCTTCTCATCTATCAGGCAAGTATGCCTGCTGGAATTAGCACCTGACCAATAATGGCTGGTTGCTGAAGCTTCGACGGGCCAGTCCCTCAGCTTCTCTTGATAAGAATAGATATGCAGTTATTAGAATAATTTAAAGTATCATACCCTTTATTGTTTCATACGTCAATAGCTGAATTATGATAGAATGGGCGTACGAATAGAAAATAGTAGGTGAAAACGTTGAGGATTTTCAAATTTTCCGTTCCAATTGCGCTTTTGGTTGCTGGGATTGCATGGGTTATGCTCAGTAAAAGCTTTCAGGAAGTTCCGGGTATGCATCGTGTTTGGATTACGATTGGAGCAGCAGTCCTGAGCGGGGTACTTGCCCATTTTTTATTTCCTAAGAGCGAAGATAAATAACGTTGAAAAATCGATAGCGAAAATAGCTGTCGATTTTTTATTGTACTATTTGAGTTAACTTAAAATATTTTTGGGTTGACACAAATGGTGTCAGCTATTATTCTATTAACAGAAAACAAAAGGGGTGTATATTGAATGACTACGACAACTGTGAAAACGAAAAGTTCTATGAGTGCACTGAGCCTTGTCTATTGCGGAATGTTTGCAGCACTTATGATGATCGGAGCGAATATTACAACGTTTGTGCCGTTCTTAGTAGTTGGTGGGGTGCCGATTACGTTGCAAACGTTTTTCTCTATTTTGGCAGGTTTGATTTTAGGAAGCCGTTTAGGTGCAATATCGATGACGGTATATATGGCATTAGGGCTTGTAGGGGCACCGGTATTCGCAAAATTTCAAGGCGGATTTGGATCTATTTTAAGCCCGACTTTTGGTTTTGTTTTGTCATTTATTCTTCTTGCATACGTAGCGGGATTGATCGTTGAAAGGTATGGGAGCTTGAAGAGCTATATCGTTGCTGCGTTAGTCGGGATGAGCATCAATTATTTATTCGGCACGAATTGGATGTATTTTTCGTACAAGTTTTGGGCAGCTGCACCGGATGCATTCAGTTATGCAGTTGCATGGGCGTGGATGGTTCCTCCGTTGCCGAAAGACATCCTATTATCGGTTTTGGCAGGCATTTTCGGCCACAGGATGTATAAAGTGCTGAAAGTGAGGCGATCGCATTGAGGGGACTCGACTTTAATGCCATAGCGGATCGTGTGCTGTCAGGCGAGGACATTACGGATGAAGAAGCGATGGCCATTTTGGACTGCCCTAATGAGGAGCTGCTTCTGTTGTTGCATGCTTCATATAAAATCCGGAGTTTTTATTATGGGAATAAAGTAAAGTTGAATATGATCATCAATACGAAATCAGGTTTATGTCCGGAAAACTGCGGATATTGTGCCCAATCGATTGTTTCAAAAGCGCCAATTGAAAAGTATGCGATGATGAAGCAGGAAGAAATCGTCGCAGGTGCTGAACGAGCGGCATCTGTAAATGCAGGGACGTACTGTATCGTTGCGAGCGGACGTGGACCGGTGAACAGGGAGCTTGAAATTGTCGTTGACGCAGTCAAAGAAATTAAATCAAAGCACCGTGATATGACGGTGTGCGCTTGTCTCGGCATTTTAAAGCCGGAACAAGCAAAACGGCTGAAAGAAGCGGGCGTTGACCGATACAATCACAATATTAATACGTCGGCAGCCCACCATAATAACATTACAACGTCGCATACATACGAAGATCGTGTCAATACGGTATCTTTAGCTAAAGAGGCCGGTATTTCGCCGTGTTCCGGCGTTATTGTCGGCATGCGCGAAACGAAAGCGGATGTCATTGCAATGGCGCGTAGTTTGCATGCGATGGATGCTGACTCAATTCCAGTAAATTTTTTGCATGCAGTTGACGGCACGCCGCTTGAGGGGACGAAAGAACTGACGCCGCGATACTGTTTAAAAGTGCTTTGCCTGTTCCGTTTTATGAATCCAACGAAAGAAATTCGGATTTCGGGAGGCAGGGAAGTGAACTTACGCTCGCTCCAGCCATTAGGTCTTTACCCGGCCAACTCAATTTTTATTGGGGACTATTTGACGACAGCAGGGCAGGAAAGTGATCGGGACAAGCAGATGTTAGAAGATATGGGGTTTGAAATTGATCTGGAACCGCTTGGAAAAGAAGCTTTGGTGAAGTAATAGATGAACGCCGTTTTATGATCGTTCTTATTTTTATAGAGTAAAAAGTGTGGCTATCTACTAGTAATTTAAGCTACTGGATAGCCTTTTTGTTATGTCCGTAAATTAGAGGCTCTTTATTCCAAAAATCAATTTTAACTCATTTCGATTTTCTAATTTGGCTTCTTAGGTTTTTTCTCTTTAAAAATCGATAAGGAGGGTTTTGTTATTTGGGAAATATCATTTTTAACTTCAATTATAACATTGTGTTTCGGGATTATTAAGCAGTCTTGGTTCTTAACATTCATAAGCACAATTGCTTTTTTGCCTACCGCTTACTATTTTTCGGGAGCAAATAGCGCTTTAAAATACATGGGTTCAACCCCAATTGTTTTACTATTGTTGACAATCTACTTTTGGTTTTTAAGGAAAAACACCAAAACTTTGTAATGGTAAAAGAACGGTAAAGTCAGGCAGACTGCAGGTTTGTACGCTCAAAACACCTGCAGCTGGATAAATCCAAATTTAACTCGACCATGACAACGGTAAAATTGATTTGGATGGAAGTGTACCTAAAAATTGTTTAAATAACTATTCCTTACAATTGAACGGAATGAGGTCTACCAATCGGCATCTTTCCGCGAACCCTTGACAGTGAGAAGGGTCAAGTTAACCTCACCACTGTTCTTTGGAGAACGAAAGTGCTTTATGAGTTTTTTAAAATGATTTAAGATTTATGCGCATGGCATGTCGTAGTACCCGTTTTCAGTTATCGTTTGTGTTAAGGGAACTGTTTATACGTTTTTTGATAAAAGCCTTATGCCGGTATTTTTAATTTATGTGAAACGATCGTCTTGCTCAACCGTATAAAAGAGTAGGTGATAATCCCAAATAAAAGAGGAGTTTTGTATGACACACTTATTATTGTTTTCATTAGTGGCGGGCATCATTTCGGCAATGGTTATTGTTCCGTTTACAGCGGTAAAGAAAGAGAGCGGTGAGGCGGCATTCAATAGGATTGCTGCTCTATCTGCGACAGTTGTTGCAATGACTGTCATTACCTTTGCAATTTATTATATAACGAACATGGATCGGAATTGGACATCGCTTTGGGCGTTGCTTCTTATTGTTACTTTTATTGGGGCGCTGCTTTCGACAGGAAAGGAACGAAGCGCCAAGGTTGTGCTCTTTTTAGGGGCACTATGCGTTGGGGCGTATATTCTAAGCGCACCGGTTTTCAACGCAAATAAAAAGTTTGCGGCGATGGAAATGGAGCAGCAAGTGGAAATCAAGGCGTTTGATGAAACGAAGACACCAGCAAGTGTGCCGCCTAAATTTGCGCGGAATAAAATGAAGAAGGCATTTGGGCAAGTACCGAATACGAGCTACTATGAATTGGGCCATTTGCAAATTCAAAAAGTGGATGGGAAATTTGTTTATATCGCTCCTGTAAAGTTTTCGGGCTTCTTTAAATGGTGGAATGGTAAGACGACTCCGGGCTATTTTACGATGAGCGCGACAGATTCGAATGATAATCCGAAGTTTGTAAAGACGGAAATGGCCTATACACCATCGTCGTACTTCCATAAACAAGTGGAACGTCATATGCGTATGGCAAAGCCGAATTTAATTTTTTATGGTGATGTGCAACTTGAAATTGATGATGAGGGCAAGCCGCATTATATCCGCTCTTATGGTGAGTTCATTACTGCGCGGAACGGCTTTGACGTGAAAGGGATCGTTATGGTAGACCCGGAAACAGGGGAAGTGGAACAATATTCACTTGAGGAAGTGCCGGAGTTTGTTGACGGCGCAGTTTCACCAGAAGCGGTCAGTCTTCAAAACAGTTATTTCGGGAAATATATTCATGGTTTTTGGAACTCAATTATCGGGAAAAAAGATGTGAAATTGCCTTCAGACGAAGGAGTAGAGGCGAATGTCAGCCCGGTATTCGATGAAAATGGGCATATGTATTATTTCACTGACTTTACGAGCCCGAAAGAGGAAGTTGATTCGATGTTAGGCTATGCGCTAACGGATGGTCGAACGGGCGAAGGGATTTATTATACAGGTAATTTGGAAGAATCGTATATGGATTCCCAAGGCACTTTACAAATAATCGAGAAGAAGTTCATTGAAAAGAAATGGTCCGGGGAAATGCCGGTACTTTATAACTTTTACGGTGAAGCGAGTTGGCTGACGCCGGTGCTTGATTCAAATGGGTTCCTACAAAACTACTTTATCGTTTCGGCGGCGAATCCCGAGATCTCTGTCTATGCAAATTCGCCGAATGAGGCATTGAAGCTTTATAAAACAGCTTTGCAGCGTGGCGGCAGTACGGTTGATGGAAGCTCGAATGCTGAGGAAGTGAAGACGACGGTCAATGTTGTCCGTGTATATAAAGAACGTGTAGGCGACTTCACGATTGTTTCCGTGTTGGGTGATGATGGCAAAAATTATATCGTATCGACGGAAGCAATTCCGCTTTCGATCTATGTACAGGAAGGCGATCGTCTCGCCATTACGTTTTACGAAACAGGAGAGCTATTCCTTACTGTGAAAGAAATGAAAAATTTAACAATCGAATAGTAAAGAGGCAGCCGTCTTATTTTCTGGGGGCTGCCTTTTCCTGTTGTAAGTCGACAAATTGCTAAGTTAGGTGACATTCATGACATATTCCTCTTTAAGTCCATCCGTAAAAGGCAATGCTCGGATAAAGGCGAACAGTTTGTCGAATTCTGTTTCATTACTGCAAGATGTTTAAAGAGTTTCACGCGGGCTGGAAAAGGAATAAAAAAAGCGGAGGGAAAATCCTCCATGTAGCTAATGATTCCTATCATGAACGAAAGGAATCTAAAATGTTCTTTTTCCCTTCTGTTTTAAAAGTGAGAACTTTATCGGTCGGTTCGTATTGATCGCCGTAGAAAGTCTCATCCTTATACGTGTGGATTTCTTCGTATGTTGTTTTCATCGCTTCGTAAACCGCTTCTTCATCTGCTTCGGTTGGCGACCAATAGAGAATTTCCATTTCATTTTGCTTACCTGTTGATAGCGATCTTCTACTATAACCAATTCTTCTTGCATGGTGAAATTGCTCTCTGGCATAAAACCGCAGTCTTTTCTCGGTATCCGTATCTTTATAATCGAGCGGCTCCACTTCAAGTATAATCGGTTTTCCTTTCTGTTTTAATGATGCTATTAACTTTTTGCCTATGCCCATGCCACGTGATTTTTCGGAGACATATAAATAATCGATAAAGATGAATGTTTCCGTTTCTGCATACATTAGAACGTGGTGGAGGCCTTCTTCTTTTCGATAAACATTATTTTTATCTTTCAAAAGTGCATCCATATGTTCTTTCGACTTCATTTCTTCAATTGGAAAATATTCGCTAAGCTTATCATACCAGTTCATTTTTAGATTCTCCTCCGTTAATAGGTGTGAAAATATGCATAAGATAGAACATGAATCATCAGCTACTTGAATGCCCCTCTGTGTTCAAGATTCAACTGATTATAGAGCGAGTATCGGGTGTGCAAATGGGGTAGAGAGGGTGAAAAGGACGGACATGATAAAAGATGATTGTTTGCCTCAATCATCTTCATCCGTCCTAAGCCCGCTCGAAGAAGAGGAAAAAGAGGTCAGAAAAAATCCTCAAAAAGATAAATACCCGATTTTTAAAACTTTAAACATACATCTTTTCACATTGCTTATCGATTGATTTTAAGGACTTTTTTCATGTACAATTAAGTCAAATATAGTCAAAGTCAGCGAATGGACATCTAAGAGAAGAGGTGAATAGGATGCGTAACATTTCAGATATTATAGAAGGGTATTTGAAGGCGATTATCGAAAAGGAAGATAAAGGCGCTATTGAGATTAAAAGAAGTGAAATTGCGGAAAAATTTCAATGTGTGCCTTCTCAGATCAACTATGTTATTAATACCCGATTCACATTGGAGCGCGGTTATGCGGTCGAGTCAAAACGGGGTGGCGGAGGATACATTCGTATTTATCGTATCCAAGCAAATTCGCATAAGGAATTGATCGAGCATATTTTGGAAGGATTGCAAAATGGAGCGACTTATACGATGGCTGAAGATGTAGTACATAGGCTATTGGAAGATAAGGTTATCTCCATGCGCGAAGCTAAAATCATACTTGCAGCGGTTGATCGTACGACGCTCCATTATCCATTGCCCGAACGAGATGTCATAAGGGCTCGAATTTTGCAGGCGATGCTATTGACGTTACTATACGAACAAATGGAATGATAAATTTGATAAGGACGAGGTGGCAATGATGAACTGTGACAACTGTAAAGAAAGACCGGCGTCTGTCATATTTACACAAGAAAGTATGAGCGGCACTTCGGAGCGACATCTTTGTGAAAAATGCGCATTCCAATCGCAAATGTTTCAATTCGATCCGAATCAGGAACCGTTGTCCATCCAACAATTCCTTTCTCATTGGTTTGGTGGAACAGAATTTCAGCCGTATCAGCAAACGAGGGAAAGTGCGCCGGAAGGGCCGAAATGTCCAGAATGTGAGTTGACTTTCAAACGCTTCATGGAAATTGGCAAATTTGGATGTCCGACTTGCTATGATACATTTAGAGATAAATTGCCGCGTATATTAGGAAAGCTTCATAACGGCCATACAAAACATGTTGGCAAGATTCCAATTTCATTCAATGAACATTTTGCTTTGAAGAAGAAAATAGAAGAAATTCGAGTGAGAATGCAAGATGCTATTGCGGAAGAGCGATTTGAAGAAGCTGCGATATTGCGTGATGAAGTAAATGAATTGAAGCAACGTCTATCAGAAAGTGGCGATGGAGGTGCAAACGGCCATGTCAATTGATAAATTCATGAAGCATGCGACTACGGGATGGATGACTTCTCACGGAGAGCAATCCGATATAGTTATGTCGACCCGTATTAGGCTTGCACGCAACTTGAGAGGGCATCGTTTTCCGATAGCGTCTACTGAAGAGGAAGCACAAAAGGTCGATGAAGCAGTTACAGCATCTTTGCTTAATTCTAATGAAAACGGGTATGCCTATATGAAGATGTCGGATATTCCCGCATTGGAGAGGCAAGTATTAGTAGAAAAGCATTTAGTTAGTCCTCAGTTGATAAATCCGGACCGCCATGGCGCTGTTATTTTATCAGAAGACGAGACGCTCAGCATCATGGTCAATGAAGAAGATCATATCCGAATACAATGCATTTATCCTGGTTTCCAATTAGAAAATGCTTACGAGCATGCAGATTCAGTTGATAATTATCTTGAAAATGAACTGCCGTATGCTTTCGATGAGGATTTCGGTTATTTGACGAGTTGTCCATCGAATACCGGTACTGGAATGCGGGCATCTGTCATGATGCATTTGCCGGCGTTGACCATTACGAAACAGATTGAAAGGATCATTCCGGCTATTACGAGATTAGGTATGGTCGTGCGCGGCAGCTACGGCGAAGGAAGTGAAGCGCCAGGGAATGTATATCAAGTGTCAAATCAGACAACGCTTGGTAAGACGGAAGAGGAAATTCTATCTGAGTTGAAAAACATTGTATTGCGATTAATTGCTCATGAAAGGCGCTCACGCGAACTATTGCTGTCTAAATCCAAAATCGCTTTGGAAAATAAGCTTTTCCGCTCATTGGGCATCATTTCATATGCAAGGCTATTGCCTTCGGGAGAAGCGGCGAGATGTCTTTCCGACGTACGCCTCGGCATAGACTTAGGCATTATTGAAGATATCGACATGATTATTTTGAATGAATTGATGATCTTCATGCAGCCTGGTTTTCTCCAACAATACGCTGGCTCCGAATTGACTGCGGAGGAAAGGGATATTTTTAGGGCAAAGCTATTTCGAGAAAGATTGCATGTCGATCGGCAATCAACAGAAAATTCCTCGGAAGAATGAGCGTCTGTTTTGCATTGATCGTGAACGCTCTGTATAATTAAGTCAAAGATAGTCAAAGTCAAAACGAGTAGTAGGTCGCCTATGTTTTATAGGCGGCGTCTCTCTCCCGTTATGTGAAGTTTGAAGGTCAGAATCGACCCTAATTAGGGTATTTGATAAAGAGGAGTGATCGTATATGATGTTTAATCGTTTTACGCAGCGTGCGCAAAAAGTTTTGCAATTAGCTCAAGAAGAAGCGATTCGATTAAAACATGAATCCATCGGTACCGAACATATTTTATTAGGATTGATTCGTGAAGGCGGTGGCATCGCTGCTAAAGCACTCGAAGCGATAGACGTCAGCTTTGAAACAATTGAAAAAGGAGTAGAAAGCCTCGTTGGTTCCGGTACGAAAGAAGTCGGTCCGATTGTACACTATACGCCAAGAGCGAAAAAAGTGATTGAACTGTCTGTAGATGAGTCTAGAAAATTAGGTCACTCCTATATCGGCACGGAGCATATTCTTTTGGCGTTGATCCGTGAAGGAGAAGGCGTGGCAGCAAGAGTGTTAAATAATGCCGGCGTTAGTTTGAACCGCGCAAGACAACAAGTACTTCAGCTATTAGGAAATAATGACAGCTCAGTCGGTACGCAAAGTAATTCTTCATCTGCGTCAACGCCGACTTTGGACAGCTTGGCTCGCGATTTAACAGAAGTGGCCCGTGAAGGAACGTTGGATCCGGTCATCGGTCGTAGCAAAGAAATTACACGTGTGATCGAAGTGTTGGCAAGACGGACGAAAAACAATCCGGTACTAATCGGTGAGCCGGGTGTAGGTAAGACGGCTATTGCAGAAGGGCTCGCGCAACAAATTGTTAATAATGAAGTTCCTGAAATTTTGCGTGACAAACGTGTCATGACATTGGATATGGGAACTGTTGTCGCGGGAACAAAATATCGTGGAGAATTTGAAGACCGCATGAAGAAAGTGATGGAAGAAATCCGTCAGGCGGGCAATATCATTTTATTCATAGACGAGTTGCATACGTTGATTGGTGCTGGTGGAGCGGAAGGCGCTATCGATGCATCGAATATTTTGAAGCCGTCACTTGCCCGCGGTGAACTGCAATGCATCGGTGCCACAACGCTCGATGAATACCGCAAATATATCGAGAAAGATGCTGCGCTTGAAAGAAGATTCCAGCCGATCCAAGTTGATGAGCCAACTGTGGATGAAACGATTCAAATTATCAACGGCTTGCGTGACCGTTATGAAGCGCATCATCGCGTAAAAATTACGGATGAGGCAATTGAAGCGGCAGCGAAAATGTCAGACAGATATATTTCAGATCGTTTCTTGCCAGACAAAGCAATTGACTTGATTGATGAGGCGGGTTCAAAAGTGCGCTTGCGCTCCTACACGACTCCGCCGGATTTAAAAGAGTTGGAAGCGAAATTAGAAGCGATTCGACATGAAAAGAATGCAGCGGTACAAAGTCAAGAGTTTGAAAAAGCAGCATCATTCCGAGACAAAGAGCAAAAGATGAAAGACGAGCTCGAAAGAACGAAAACAGAATGGAAAGAAAAACAGGGCAAGAAAGAGTCTGAAGTGACTGTGAATGACATTGCCGAAGTTGTAGCGATGTGGACCGGCATACCGGTTGCAAAGATTGCGGAGACCGAGTCTGCGAAGTTATTGAATATGGAAGAGCATTTGCATGAACGCGTCATCGGGCAGAAAGAAGCAGTGACAGCGATTTCTCGTGCGATCCGAAGAGCGCGTGCAGGGTTGAAAGATCCAAAACGTCCGATCGGCTCCTTCATCTTCTTAGGTCCTACAGGTGTCGGTAAAACCGAGTTGGCCAGAGCGTTGGCTGAATCGATGTTTGGCGATGAAGACGCGATGATTCGTATCGATATGTCCGAGTACATGGAAAAACATGCAACTTCACGTTTGGTCGGATCTCCACCGGGATATGTAGGTTATGACGAGGGTGGACAGCTAACAGAAAAAGTTCGCAGGAAACCGTACTCGGTCGTCTTGTTGGATGAAATTGAAAAAGCACATCCCGATGTTTTCAATATCCTTCTTCAAGTGCTTGAGGATGGTCGTTTGACCGATTCGAAAGGCCGTACAGTAGATTTCCGGAATACGGTTGTCATTATGACATCAAACGTTGGAGCAGAAACATTGAAGAAAAACCGCTATGTCGGCTTTAATTTGCAAGACGGCGAAAGAGATTATGATGATATGAAGAAGAGTATGTTGGATGCTCTTAAAAAGGCATTCCGTCCGGAGTTCTTGAATCGTGTAGACGAAATGATCGTATTCCACTCATTGGAAAAAGAACAATTGCGTGAAATTGTTACGTTAATGTCCGATGAGTTAACAAAACGTCTTGCTGAGCAAGATATTGAACTCGTCCTAACGGATGAGGCGAAAAACAAAATTGCGGATGAAGGCTACGACCCTGAATACGGGGCACGCCCATTGCGCAGAGCTCTCCAAAAGCATGTTGAAGACCGCTTATCAGAAGAGTTGTTGAAAGGCAAAGACTTAATGGGTGGCAAAGTGATTGTCGATGTAGAAGATAATCAATTTGTTGTAAAAACTGAAAAAATGGTTGCGACGGAGAAATAATGAAAATAGAATGGCCCTTCTGTAGAATGATTTCTACAAAGAAGGGCTATCTTTTTCATATATGGAGGATTTTATGGCGAAGAAAAAAGTGAAGTTCATGTGCCGGGATTGCGGTTACGAATCTCCGAAATGGATGGGCAGATGTCCGGGCTGCGGGGAATGGAATACGATGGATGAAGAAGTTGAATTTGTACAGAAAGGGCCGCGTGGAGCATTTCAGCATACGGAAACAATTCAAAGCAAGGCAATGCCGATTAGTGCAATTGAAACGGTGGAGGAGCCGCGCGTAGAAACTGATCTTGATGAGTTGAACCGCGTATTAGGCGGTGGGATCGTTCCTGGTTCACTTGTTTTAATCGGCGGTGATCCGGGCATAGGTAAATCGACTTTGTTGCTGCAAGTGTCTTCATTGCTTGCCAATAAAAAACAGCGCGTCCTCTATATTTCTGGTGAAGAATCGATTCGGCAGACGAAGCTGAGAGCAGAACGATTGGGCGTTAAATCAGATGAACTATTTATTTACGCCGAAACGGATTTATCAAAAATCCATGAAACGATTAACGATGTGAAGCCACAATTTGTTATTGCAGATTCCATTCAAACGATCCATCATCCAGAGGTCACTTCAGCTCCTGGGAGTGTGTCGCAAGTACGCGAGTGTACAGCAGAACTTATGCGGATTGCAAAAACGCAGAACATCGCAATCTTCATTGTTGGACATGTAACGAAAGATGGCCAGATTGCCGGTCCTCGTTTACTTGAACATATGGTTGACACGGTCCTCTATTTTGAAGGAGAACGCCATCATACGTATAGGATTTTGCGAAGTGTCAAAAATAGATTTGGCTCAACGAATGAGATTGCTATTTTTGAAATGCTGCAATCCGGGCTGAAAGAAGTGTTAAACCCTTCTGAACTGTTTCTTAGAGAGCGTTCACAAGGAGGGGCGGGATCGACTGTTGTCGCGTCTATGGAAGGTACGAGGCCTATCTTGGTCGAAATTCAAGCACTTGTCACACCGTCGAGCTTCAATTATCCGAAGCGCATGGCGACAGGGCTTGATCAAAACCGAGTTTCATTATTAATGGCTGTCTTGGAAAAGCGTATGGGCATGCTTTTGCAGGCGCAGGATGCTTATATAAAAGTCGCTGGCGGCGTTAAATTAGATGAGCCTGCGATTGACTTAGCAGTGTTAATGAGCATCGTTTCGAGTTATCGGGATGCGTCCATAGGGATTTCCGATTGTTTTATCGGAGAGGTGGGGCTCACCGGCGAGGTGCGCCGTGTTTCTCGCATAGAACAACGGGTGACAGAAGCGGCAAAATTGGGGTTTGAGCGCGCCATTATCCCGTCTTCGAATCTTGGAGGGTGGGATTATCCGGCAGGGATTCAAGTTGTAGGCGTCGAAACAATTAAAGATGCGATGCAAGTTGCGTTTGGACAGTAAAAGTTCACGGAACTGTTGGAAAAGCAGTTCCGATGTCCTTCTTTTTCTCCTACTTCGGAACTTCATTTATTTTAAAACGCTCCTAATAAAGAATGAAAAATGTATTGTAGGAAGGTTCTGAACGGCGGAAAAAATGGAAAACATGTATAGTTAAAAGTAAGATAAGGAGGTGTTGTACATGTTGAAAAGAGTGGTTCAGATCGGATTGATCCTCATTGGTGGAACGCTTGGTGTTTTATTTTTACCGCATTTATTTTCTTTATCTTCATTTACCTCGAAGCCGGTGATCGACAATCCGTATGTTGCCGCAACTTTGGGTGCTGTTTTACTATCACTCATCGGTCTTGTAGTTACGGATCCTATTGTAAATTTCATTAAGTGGATGGAAGACCGGCTATTGAAGACCCCTATTTTCGATTTGCTGTTTGGAACAATTGGTCTGATTGTAGGTTTAAGTGTCGCTTTTCTCGTCAGCTTTGGTCTGAGCAGTGTGGAAATTGGATTCATTACATCTGTTCTGCCCGTCCTGCTCTCCATCTTATTAGGGTACCTTGGTTTCCAAGTTGGATTTAAAAAGAGAGAAGAATTTCTTCATGCTGTCTTGGCGATGAGAAGCAATACGCCTAAAAAGAAAGAGGCAAGTGATGCGTCTGCTCGCGGCCCCCAATCGAAAATGAATAAAATACTTGATACAAGTGTCATTATTGACGGCAGAATTGCGGACATTGCCGCAACAGGTTTTTTAGAAGGTCTGCTCGTTGTTCCTCAATTCGTTTTAACAGAGTTGCAGCATATCGCCGACTCATCG
Organism: Sporosarcina contaminans; assembly: GCF_042679045.1. Lineage (NCBI taxonomy): Bacteria > Bacillati > Bacillota > Bacilli > Caryophanales > Caryophanaceae > Sporosarcina > Sporosarcina contaminans. The sequence continues at coordinate 21,481 of NZ_JBHTLT010000134.1, forward strand.
GATACATTGAAAAGGACGAAAGGGAGACGAGGTCTGGATGTGCTAAAGCGTCTACAAACAGATGACGGTCCGAATATTTTGATTACAGATGTGGATTTTAACGATGTCGCAGAAGTGGATTTAAAATTGGTCCGCTTAGCGAAGCAAATGAATGGCCTTGTCGTGACAAATGATTTCAATTTGAATAAAGTCGCTGATTTGCATGGGGTATCCGTGTTGAATATTAACGATTTGGCGAATGCTGTGAAGCCTGTCGTCATTCCAGGTGAGGAAATGCATGTGGCTGTCATTAAGGATGGCAAGGAATACAATCAGGGCGTCGCTTATTTGGAAGATGGGACGATGATTGTCATTGAAGATGGAAGATCACAAATTGGCCAATCCATTGACGTCGTTGTAACAAGTGTCTTGCAAACTTCTGCTGGCCGCATGATTTTTGCAAAGCCTAAAAACGGGAAAAGCGCCAAAGCGAACTGATATTATCCGGTCGAATGTAATAGGAAAATCCGGTCCGATTAGACCGAAGTCAATTGGTTGGCAAGAAAGATGAGGATTTGAAGATGGAACGTTATACAGTTATGATACCTGCTGCAGGAAGTGGGCAGCGCATGGGCGCCGGTATGAACAAGCTTTTTCTTAAATTGGATGGCAAGCCGATATTGATTCATACGCTTGAGGTTTTTGAAAATGATGCCTCCTGTTCAAACATCATTCTGTCGATAAAGGAATCAGAACGGACAGTGATTGAATCGATGCTTAATCGGTTTAGCATATCGAAAGTGGTGGCTCTTGTCGAAGGTGGCAACGAGCGACAACAGAGCGTAGCTGCCTGCCTGCGAGCATATGAGGGTAATGGCGTTGTTCTTGTTCATGACGCGGCTCGGCCTTTTATTGAACATGAAGTCATCGGCAAATTGGTTGAAGTTGCGAGCGTGCATGGAGCGGCTGTTGCCGGTGTTCCGGTAAAGGATACGATAAAGATTGTTGAAGATGGAATGGTTGCGGAAACCGTTGAGCGTTCGAAACTTTGGTCAATCCAAACACCGCAGGCATTCCGTTATGCTATATTGAAGGAAGCTTCCGATAAAGCGGAGGCCGAAGGATTTTTAGGCACAGACGAATCGATGATTGTTGAACGTTTAGGCTACTCTGTGCGAATTGTTGAAGGTACGTATGAAAATGTGAAAATGACGACGAAAGAAGACATAGTGTTTGGCGAAGCGCTATTGAGGCAAGGTCGGTAGGAGGAAATGATGATGATCCGTATTGGGCAAGGGTTTGATGTACATCAGTTTGAGGAAGGGCGCCCTTTAATTATTGGGGGAGTTACGATTCCGTACGAGAAAGGGCTGACAGGCCATTCAGATGCGGATGTTTTATTGCATACAGTGACGGATGCGGCACTTGGGGCAATCGGTGAAGGAGATATTGGCAGGCATTTCCCGGATACGGATGCTGCATTCAAGGATGCGGATTCTGCGGTTTTATTGGAGAAAATATGGGCGCTTGTAGAAGAGAAAGGATATCGTTTAGGCAATATTGATTGTACGATTATTGCCCAAAAACCGAAAATGGCGCCACATATTGATGCGATTCGTTCGAGAATTGCCGAGCTATTGAAGGCAGACGTGTCCCAAGTGAATGTAAAAGCGACAACGACGGAGAAATTGGGATTCACTGGGCGTGGAGAAGGAATCGCTTCTATGGCGACGATTCTTCTCATGAAAGATTGAGTTCTTTCAAATTGAATGAAGCAGTGTTAAAATGACACTGAATCAAATAAGAACGGAGATGCACGAATATGACAACTGAAGTACGCGTACGCTATGCGCCGAGCCCGACCGGCCATTTACATATTGGCGGTGCACGGACGGCTTTATTCAACTATTTGTTTGCACGTCATCACGGCGGCAAATTCATCGTCCGTATTGAAGATACGGATACGGAAAGAAATATTGAGGCTGGCGAATTATCACAGCTGGATAACTTGAAATGGTTAGGCATCGAACACGATGAGTCTGTTGACGTTGGCGGCGAATACGGTCCGTATCGTCAAATGGAAAGACTTGAATTATATACAAAGTATGCGCAAGAAATGTTGGAGAAAGGCCATGCGTATAAATGCTTCTGTACTTCTGAAGAATTGGAAGCGGAACGTGAAAGACAAAAAGCTGCAGGAGTGGCAGCGCCGATGTACGCAGGTACATGCCGTAATTTGACTGCTGAAGAAGTTGCGGAGAAGGAAGCGGCAGGCATGCCGTATACGATCCGCATGAGAGTACCTGAGAATGTAACATATGAAGTCGATGATCTTGTGCGCGGCTCTGTTTCCTTTGAATCGAAAGATATTGGCGACTGGGTTCTTGTGAAAGCAAATGGTATCCCTACGTACAACTTTGCTGTTGTTGTCGATGACCATTTAATGAAAATATCCCATGTTTTCCGTGGTGAAGAACATTTGACAAACACGCCAAAGCAACTGATGGTTTACGATGTGTTCGGATGGGAATCTCCTCGTTACGGTCATATGACGTTAATTGTCAATGAAGATCGTAAAAAACTTTCGAAGCGTGACGAATCAATTATTCAATTCATTTCACAATATAAAGAGTTAGGCTATTTGCCAGATGCAATGTTCAACTTCTTTGCGCTGTTAGGCTGGTCTCCAGGTGGGGAAGAGGAAATCTTCTCACGTGAACAGTTGATCGAGATGTTCGATGAAAGTCGTTTATCGAAGTCGCCTTCTATGTTTGACAAGCAAAAACTGACTTGGATGAACAACCAATATGTGAAGAAATTGAGCTTGGATGAGGTAATTGATCTGACATTGCCGCATCTTCAGGCAGCTGGCCGTGTCAATCAGGAAATGACCGAAGAGGAACGCAAATGGGTTCATGACTTGATCGCCCTGTACCAAGCGCAATTAAGCTATGGTGCAGAAATTGTCGAATTGACAGCCCAATTCTTCAACGATGATATTGAATATGATGAACAATCCAAGGAAATTCTCTCCGGAGAGCAAGTTCCTGAAGTGATGGCTTCTTTCGAACGTCAATTGAAGGCGCTTGAAACATTTGAGCCAGCGGCAATTAAAGCGGCAATTAAAGAAGTGCAAAAAGAGACGGGTCATAAAGGGAAAAACCTATTCATGCCGATTCGTGTCGTAACGACTGGGCAAGCGCACGGTCCGGAATTACCGGATTCCATCGCTTTGATCGGCAAGGAAAAAACAATTGAGCGGGTTGCGAAATTCGCAAAAGCGTAATGTAGTTGACATTTTAAACATTCTATGTAAAATTGACATACATCTATATTGAACGAAAGCATTGAGAAGGAGAAGTACAGATTGCATGCTCATTAGAGAGGATCATCACCGGCTGAAAGTGATCCGTGCCTCTGCGATTTGGAAATGCCCCTTTGAGCGCTGTGCCGAATCATAGTAGGCATAGACGTCTTGCCGGCGTTAGCGGCCTTAAGCGGGAAAGGCAGAAGCCTTTTCAAGTGGAGTGGAACCGCGCATTTTTGCGTCTCTGTCTATTTATGGACAGAGGCGTTTTTTATTGCTTTGCTTTGAAGACGTGTAAAGCGGTGCTTATGCGCTTTTGGAGAGCGATATGCGCTTAGGAAGGTGCTTATGCGCTTTTGATAGACTGTGTGCACATGAGGCCGGCATTTATGGATCATAGATGGGCTTTTATGCGCTTTTGGGCTGCTTTATGCGTATTTCATCAGTTAATAAAGGAGGAAGGCAAGTGTTCCGTCGGATGAAGGAAGATATACGATGCGTTTTTGAACAGGACCCTGCGGCGAGAAGTTCAATTGAAGTGATATTGACGTATTCAGGATTGCATGCGGTTTGGCTGCATCGGATTGCACATTGGTTTTATAAAAGAAAATTATTGTTCATCGCAAGGGTGATTTCGCAAGTAGGCCGCTTTTTGACTGGCATTGAAATCCATCCGGGAGCGCGGATTGGTAGGCGTCTCTTCATTGACCACGGAATGGGTATTGTCATCGGGGAAACTTGTGAAATCGGTGATGATGTAACGCTCTACCAAGGTGTCACATTAGGAGGAACAGGGAAGGAAAAAGGAAAACGCCATCCTACGTTGCATAATAATGTGTTAGTTGCTTCAGGTGCAAAAGTATTAGGATCGATTACGATTGGAGAAAACAGTAAAATCGGTGCAGGATCAGTCGTGTTGAAGGATGTACCGGCAGATTCAACGGTCGTTGGAATCCCGGGGAAAGTGGTCATGATGAATGGTGTCCGCGTTAAGGATAGATTGGATCATCATAAGATGCCTGATCCTGTTGCAGATACTTGTAATCGTCTTGAAAACGAGATTATGCAGTTGAAGAAACGTCTTGCTCAATTGGAAAAGAAAGAGGGAGAAAAAGATGAGTATACAAATATATAACACATTGACGAGGAAAAAGGAGCCTTTCATTCCTTTAGAGGAAGGCAAGGTGAAAATGTACGTTTGCGGACCTACCGTATATAACTACATTCATATTGGGAATGCGAGACCAGTTATCGTATTTGATATGGTGCGCAGATATCTCGAATATAGAGGCTATGACGTGAAATTTGTTTCCAACTTTACAGATGTGGATGATAAAATTATAAAAACAGCTAATGAATTAGGCGAGGAAGTTGGAGAGCTGACAGAGCGGTTCATCAATGCTTACTTCGAAGATGTCACTGCTTTAGGATGCAGCAAAGCGGATGCCCATCCGCGAGTGACGGAGCATATCGATGATATTATCGCTTTCGTCCAAGTGCTCATCAATAAGGGGTACGCATACGAGTCGTCTGGAGATGTATATTACCGGACAAGGAAGTTTGAAGGATATGGCAAGCTTTCCCATCAATCAATCGACGAATTGAAAGTCGGTGCCCGGATTGAGGAAAGCGACATTAAAGAAAATGCTTTAGACTTTGCGCTATGGAAGTCGGCGAAAGAAGGAGAAATATCTTGGGATAGTCCATGGGGCCCTGGCCGTCCTGGGTGGCATATTGAGTGCTCGGTCATGGCACGCGAGCATTTGGGCGATACGATCGATATTCATGCGGGCGGGCAAGATTTGACATTCCCGCATCATGAAAATGAAATTGCGCAATCGGAAGCGATGACAGGCGAACCGTTCGCTCGTTATTGGATGCATAATGGCTATATTAATATTGATAATGAAAAAATGTCAAAATCACTTGGGAATTTCATTTTAGTCCATGATATCCGTAAAAAGATTGATCCGAAAGTACTTCGTTTCTTCATGCTATCTGTCCATTACCGTCACCCTGTGAATTTTTCGCAGGAGCTTGTTGAAAGTGCGGCGAATGGGTTAGAGCGTATTGAGACGGCTTATAATAATGTAAAGCATCGGTTGAGCTCCTCTGCGAACTTAGGAGATCAGAAGGATATTTGGATCTATAAAGCGGATGAAATTGTTCGTCAGTTCGAGGAAGCGATGGACGATGATTTTAACACAGCTAACGGCATTGCGGCGATCTTTGAATTAGTGAAGCTGTCGAATATGTATTTATTGGAAAAGAATACGGAAACAGTTGTTTTAGAACATTTCATTACTTTGTTTGATCAGCTCATGACGGTGTTAGGAATTCCGCTTCTTGAAGAAAGTATATTGGATGAGGAAGTTGAGGCTTTGATCGAGGAAAGATTAACGGCAAGAAGAGAGCGCAACTTTGCCCGGGCAGATGAAATTCGTGATAAGTTGAAGGCGCAAGGCATCCTTTTGGAAGATACCGCACAAGGCACAAGGTGGAAAAGGGGATGAGTAGCGTGTATCAACTGAGACCCGCAGATGTGAAGCAATTAAATGCATTAGCGCTCGCTTATATGGGAGATGCTGTATATGAACAGGCGATCCGCGAACATCTTCTTCGTTCCGGGCGCGTGAAGCCAAACGTATTGCATAGAGAGGCGACTAAGTACGTGTCTGCGAAAGCACAAGCTGCCTCGGTCAAAAGAATGCAGGAAACCGGATTTTTGACCGAGGAAGAGCAGGCCGTTCTGCGCCGCGGACGCAATGCGAAGTCTGGCACTGTTCCGAAAAATACGGATGTGGTTACTTACAATCAAAGCTCAGGATTTGAAGCGGTAATTGGCTATTTATTTTTATTGGAAAGATATGACCGTGTCAATGAAGTGATTCGGGAAACGGTGAAAATGGTGGAAGGACCGAAAGAGGAGGCGGCAGCATGCAAGAAACAGAATTGATTGGCGGAAAGAACCCAGTCGTAGAAGCACTCCGCTCGGGCAGGGAATTGAATAAGATCTTCATTGCCGAAGGATTGAATAAAAAAAGCATCGGTGAAATTTTGTCGCTTGCCAAGAAGTCGGGAATCATTGTCCAGCCGGTTCCGAAGCAAAAATTGGACGGAATGTTAGATGTCAATCACCAAGGGATTATCGCATCGGTAGCAGCATACAGCTATGCAGAGCTTGATGATTTATTTGCGATAGCGGAAAACCGGGAGGAAGATCCGTTCTTCATCATTTTGGATGAATTGGAAGACCCTCATAACTTAGGATCCATTCTACGTACTGCTGATGCAGTCGGCGCGCACGGCGTCATCATTCCAAAGCGGCGCTCAGTTGGTTTGACTGGAGTAGTGGCGAAAGCTTCTACCGGTGCGATTGAGCATATCCCTGTCGTGCGTGTCAATAATCTTTCTCAAACTGTAGATGAATTAAAAAAGAGAAATGTTTGGATTGCCGGAACAGATGCAGCGGGATCACAGGACTATCGTTCAATGGACGCGACTTTGCCGCTCGCTATTATTATCGGGAGCGAAGGGAAAGGGATGTCGCGTATTTTGAAAGAGAAATGCGATTTTCTCTACCATTTGCCGATGGTAGGACACGTTACTTCCTTGAACGCTTCTGTAGCTGCTTCCATTTTGATGTATGAAGTGTTACGCAAGCGTTCGCCTGAACAGCCGTGACGATGAAAAAAGATATTTTGTTAGTCGACGGTTACAATGTGATCGGCGCTTGGCCTGAACTGCGTAAGTTGAAACGAGAAAGGCTTGCGGACGCGCGGGACAGGCTCATTGAACGAATGGCTGAATACCAAGCGCATACGGGATGGCGAGTCATTGTGCTATTTGACGCGCATTTGGTTCCCGGAATTGAAAGGAAAAATTCAAAACATAAATTGGAGATCATCTTTACGCGTGAAAATGAAACGGCTGATGAGCGGATTGAGAAATTAGTCGCTGAATTAAGCGGGCGACGAGTGCAAATTCACGTCGCTACTTCGGATCGGACAGAGCAATGGGTCATTTTCGCGCAAGGTGCCCTCCGCAAATCTGCAAGAGAATTGAAAATTGAGATGGATGAAATCGATAAATTGATTACGGACAAAGTAAAAGATATTCAAGATCAGCGCCCTTTTTCAAAGATTCCGCTGTCGGATGAAGTAGCGGAAATTTTCGAAAAGTGGAGACGTGGAATGAAATGAGCTGTTGACGCAAAAAAATTCCATACGGTATACTGTTTGAAACGGCAATAAGAATCGGGGTGTGTAGTAATTGGTGGGGAAGACTTACGCTCTAGAAAACTTGTCGGATTATACTTGTCTGTCCGATGAAGAGATTATTGTTCTAATTCAAAATGGTAGTACGGATGCACTTGATTACCTCATAACAAAATATCAATCTTTTGTTAAAATGAAAGCGCGATCATATTTCATGATGGGAGGAGATCGGGAAGATATCATTCAAGAGGGGATGATCGGACTTTACAAGGCAATCAGAGATTTCAAGGGTGATCGTTTAAGTTCTTTCAAAGTTTTTGCTGAACTATGTATTACAAGGCAAATCATTACGGCCATCAAGACGGCGACTCGGCAAAAACACATCCCTTTAAATACGTCAGTTTCGCTGGACAAGCCTGTTTTCGATGAGGAGTCGGACAGGACATTGTTAGATGTTATAGCTGGTTCGGTTCTTGACGATCCGGAAGATTTGATGATTCATAAAGAAGATTTTAATTTGATGGAAGAAGAGATCAATAAAGTGTTAAGTGGACTCGAAAAACAAGTGTTGTCGCTCTATTTGCAGGGCCAAACCTATCAGGAGATTTCCGATGAACTGAACCGCCAAGTGAAATCGGTCGACAATGCCTTGCAGAGAATAAAGCGTAAATTGGAGCGACATATGCAGTTGGATGTTGTGCAATAGAAAGCTATATTTGTTAGCTTCCAATGGATTTCCATCAAGTTGACAGCATGGTAGTAAGGTGTTACTCTTTAGCAAGACAATGTCCAGAATCTGTAGACAAGGGTGGTAAAATGTCTAAAAAAACAATCTTATGCTGCGACCGATGCGGTTCGCGGAATTATGTTGTTCCGGCTGGCAATGCCGAGCCGACTACCCGGCTTACAGTAAAGAAATTTTGCAAACATTGCAATGCACATACAGTACACAAACAGACAGTTTAACGCTATTCTTTCTTTCGAGAAAGGCAAAAGCGGATTATATTTCTTATGCTTTCAAAAGGCATAGTAGTTCACGGCAGCAATATATTTATTATTCGGAGGTTAACGATTACATGGGTAAGATAACCGGATTTTTAAAAGATGTCGTCTCTGAAATGAGGAAAGTTAGCTGGCCAAAACGTAAACAATTGACACGTTATACGATTGTCGTTATTACGACGGTTGTTTTCATGGCTATTTATTTCGGTCTTGTCGACTTGGGCATTTCAGAAGTAATGGAATGGTATCTTGCGTTATAATTAGTGAGCATGAATATCTTTTGTTGAAAAATATCCCGTCTGTTGTATGAACGGGTTTTTTCATTTTTAAAAAATGTAATTGTCGGGATCGGGCCATACTTGCTGAAGATTGAGTGTTCGGCTGTTTGTGCCGTAATTTCAAACGAATAGGAGGGACGGACGTATAGTCCTCGTCATTATGGAGATGGAGAAAAATTGGTACGTTGTCCATACGTATTCTGGCTATGAAAACAAAGTAAAAGCCAACTTGGAAAAACGTGTTGAAACGATGGGCATGCAAGATAAAATATTCCGTGTTGTCATACCTGAGGAGCAAGAAACGGATATTAAAGATGGCAAGAAAAAAACTGTTATGAAAAAGACTTTCCCGGGCTATGTCCTTGTAGAATTGGTCATGACAGATGATTCATGGTACGTTGTCCGGAATACACCTGGTGTCACTGGGTTCATCGGTTCGTCTGGCGGCGGCGCGAAACCGACTCCGCTATTGCCGGAAGAGGTCGAATTCATCCTTAAGCAAATGGGCATGAAAGAGCGTAAAACAGAAGTAGATTATGAGTTAGGCGAAATGATTCAAGTTTTAGAAGGGCCATTTGCCCATTTCCAAGGAAAAGTGGAAGAAATCGATGCGGACAAAGGCAAGGTGAAAGTTTCTGTCGACATGTTCGGAAGAGAAACAATTATGGAACTGGACTTTGAACAAGTTGAAAAATTATAAGGGATTCCTACTTGCAAGACATGCATAAAAGTGGTATCATTTCAAAGGTCAGACTGTCAACAGAATAGTCTGGACGGATTAACCAATTCTACCGGCAGAAACCGGCAGGCACATATTGAGTGGGAGGGGCGACCCAATTACCACATCACGGACTTAAGGAGGTGTGTCTCGTGGCTAAAAAAGTAACGAAGATTGTTAAATTGCAAATCCCAGCAGGTAAAGCGAATCCAGCTCCACCAGTTGGACCGGCTCTTGGTCAAGCAGGTGTCAACATCATGGGATTCTGTAAAGATTTCAACGCACGTACAGCAGATCAAGCAGGCTTAATCATCCCTGTTGAAATAACTGTATTCGAGGACCGTTCATTCACATTCATTACAAAAACACCACCAGCAGCAGTATTGCTGAAGGTTGCAGCGAATCTTCAAAAAGGTTCTGGTGAGCCGAACAAGAAGAAAGTTGCTACTGTAAAACGTGATAAAGTTCGCGAAATTGCAGAACAAAAGATGCAGGATCTAAACGCGGCGTCAGTCGAAGCGGCGATGGCAATGGTTGAAGGTACTGCACGCAGTATGGGAATCACGATCGAAGACTGATTTTCCATATCGCGATGTTTCTTTGTAGTGGGGGTTGCGCTTGTTCATCGAACACGCAACCCTTATTCGTGGGAGGTTCAATCCGTTAAAACCACAAACGAGGAGGAAATTTATAATGGTTAAAAGAGGTAAAAAATTCACTGAAGCGGCGAAGCTTGTAGATCGCACAAAAGCATATGATGTAAAAGAAGCGATCGAGCTTGCGAAAAAAACAAGTACAGTAAACTTTGACGCTACTGTGGAAGTTGCATTCCGTCTTGGTATTGACACTCGTAAAAACGATCAGCAAATCCGTGGGGCAGTCGTGCTTCCAAACGGTACTGGTAAAACTCAACGCGTATTAGTTTTCGCTAAAGGCGAAAAATTAAAAGAAGCGGAAGCTGCTGGTGCAGACTACGTTGGCGACGCGGAGTACATCAATAAAATCCAACAAGGTTGGTTCGAATTTGACGTAATCGTTGCAACTCCTGACATGATGGGTGAAGTTGGTAAAATCGGTCGTGTATTAGGACCGAAAGGCCTTATGCCGAACCCTAAAACAGGTACTGTAACATTTGATGTTGCGAAAGCTGTTGAAGAAATCAAAGCAGGTAAAGTTGAATATCGTGCAGATAAAGCTGGTATCATCCACGCTCCTATCGGCAAAGCATCTTTCGATAACGAAAAGCTTGAAGAGAACTTCTTGACTGTTTTTGAAACAATTCAAAAAGCGAAACCTGCTGCTGCAAAAGGAACTTATATGAAGTCTGTAAACATTACAACTACTATGGGTCCTGCAGTGAAAATCGATCCAACATCTGTTGTAATTAAATAAAACCATTGACAAACTGATTTTCATATAGTAAGATTCGTTTGTTGTATAATCACTCATTTGTACCGTAGACAGCAGGTGCGTACTTCGCTTAATTTCCTGCCGAGGACAAGACGCTCTTTTATTAAAGATGACGACTTTTCAGCCCTCATGTCTACTTTTGTATGACATGAGGGCTTTTCATATCGGTATAAGTGACCCAAATCTTATAGGAGGTGTCAAGATGAGCAAAATTATTGAAGCTAAACAAGCGGTCGTTGAAGAGATTTCAGGCAAGTTGAAATCAGCTGTTTCTGTTGTCGTTGTTGACTATCGCGGTCTTAACGTCAGCCAAGTGACAGAGCTTCGTAAACAACTTCGTGAAGCGGGCATCGATTTTAAAGTTTACAAAAACTCTATGACTCGCCGTGCAGCTGAAGCTGCTGGACTTGAAGGATTGAACGAACACTTGACAGGACCAAACGCAATCGCATTTTCTGAAGAAGATGTTGTTGCTCCTGCAAAAATCCTTAACGAATTTGCTAAAAATAACGAACAACTTGAAATTAAAGCAGGCGTGATTGAAGGTACAATCGCATCGGTTGAAGAAGTGAAAGCATTGGCTGATCTTCCATCCCGCGAAGGACTTCTTTCTATGCTACTCAGCGTACTGCAAGCTCCAATGCGCAACTTCGCGCTTGCGACAAAAGCAGTTGCAGAGCAAAAAGAGGAACAAGGCGCTTAAGTTTGTGGCGTGAACGAAAATATACGGGTTAAGCCCGAAAAAACCTATTTAGGAGGAAAATATAATGACTAAAGAACAAATCCTTGACGCGATTAAAGAAATGACAGTTCTTGAATTGAATGACCTTGTAAAAGCAATCGAAGAAGAATTCGGCGTAACTGCTGCAGCTCCTGTTGCAATGGTTGGCGGTGCAGGTGCTGGTGAAGCTGCTGCAGAACAAACAGAATTCGAAGTGGTTCTTGCTTCTGCTGGAGACCAAAAAATTAAAGTTATCAAAGTTGTTCGCGAAATCACTGGCCTTGGCTTGAAAGAAGCGAAAGAAGTAGTTGATAACGCTCCAAAAGCAATTAAAGAAGGCGTTTCTAAAGAAGAAGCTGAAGAAATGAAAGCTAAACTTGAAGAAGTTGGCGCAGCTATCGAACTTAAGTAATTTGAAATAGTGAAGAAAAGCTCGTCGAAAAGGACGGGCTTTTCTTCGTTTTTTTATACCGGCAGAGTCTGGATGAAAACAAACGTGTATAGTGAGAAATTCGTTAAAATGCAACAGTGTGTAGTTTTTAGTTTTAAATTGGCTAGCCTTTCGGTGAGGAAGGAGAATGATTATGTCTGAACATTACTACTCGAAAAACCCCTCGGTAAAGAGCGATCCGAAAGAGTGGAGTGCGACGATCCGAAATAAGCAGTTTCATTTCGAAACAGACGCAGGCGTATTTAGTAAAGGTGATGTTGACTTTGGCTCTCGTCTTCTAGCGGAATCTTTTTGCTTGCCTGATGTCGATGGTCCGTTATTAGATGTCGGCTGCGGATATGGCCCGATCGGGTTATCGATCGCCGTTTCTTTTCCGAATCGGAATGTCCATATGGTAGATGTGAACGAAAGAGCGTTATCGTTAGCAAAACGTAATGCCGAAAGAAATGGCGCAGAAAATGTGGAAATTTATCCAAGCGATGCGCTTTCTGCTGTAACGAGAGATGGATTTGCCGCTGTTTTAACAAATCCGCCAATCCGGGCAGGAAAAGAGACGGTGTTCAACATTTACGAAGGTGCATTTTCGAAATTGGCAAAGGGTGGAGAGCTGTGGGTCGTCATTCAAAAGAAACAAGGTGCTCCTTCGACGATGAACCGGCTGGAGGAACTTTTCGGCAACGTGGAAACTGTTGCAAAAAAGAAAGGCTACTTTATAGTAAAGAGTAAAAAGTCTTGACTATAGGCTGATGGTATGATAGCATTGGAAAATGCAAATATTATAATGCGGTCGTGTGCCCTTTTGCATAAATTTTGAATTGTTAGGGCATGCTGGCGATGGATAAAAGATTGTGAAACCGAAAATGAGCTCTTGCCGGAACTCGTTTTCTTTTTGTTTTTTCGATATCATACACTATTTTTATGATTTCGCAAAGGACTAATATTGTTTGAGGGGTGAAAGAGTTGACAGGTCATTTAGTTCAGTATGGTCAACACCGTCAGCGCAGAAGTTTTGCGCGAATCAATGAAGTTCTTGAATTGCCGAACTTGATTGAGATTCAGACGGCATCTTATGAGTGGTTCTTGGAAGAAGGTCTGCGTGAAATGTTCCGCGATATTTCCCCTATTCAAGACTTTACGGGGAATCTATCTTTGGAATTTATCGATTATCAACTTGGTGAGCCGAAATACCCTGTTGATGAATCGAAGGAGCGCGATGTTACGTATGCAGCACCACTCCGGGTGAAAGTACGCTTGCACAACAAGGAAACTGAAGAAGTGAAAGAGCAGGACGTTTTCATGGGTGACTTCCCGCTTATGACTGAGAACGGAACTTTCATCATCAATGGTGCGGAAAGGGTAATCGTATCCCAATTAGTACGTTCCCCGAGCGTCTATTTTAACGATAAGACAGATAAAAACGGTAAACGTGGCTTTGCTGCTACTGTAATACCGAACCGTGGTGCTTGGCTTGAATACGAAACGGATGCAAAAGATGTTGTGCATGTGCGCATCGACCGTACGCGTAAGCTGCCAATTACTGTGTTATTGCGCGCGCTTGGATTCTCGAGCGACCAAGAAATTATTGAGTTGATTGGTGATAACGAGTATTTGCGCAATACGTTAGAAAAAGATAACACGGAAAACTCGGAAAAAGCATTGCTTGAAATTTATGAGCGCCTGCGTCCAGGTGAGCCACCTACTTTGGATAGCGCGAAAAGCCTTTTATACTCCCGTTTCTTCGACCCAAAAAGATATGATTTGGCAAACGTAGGCCGTTATAAGATGAATAAAAAACTTCACCTTCAAAACCGTCTGTTCAACCAAATCGTTGCTGAAACGTTGGTTGATCCGGAGACAGGAGAAATTCTTGTTGAGAAGGATCAGTTGATTGATCGTAGAACTTTGGATCGTTTATTGCCTTACTTTGAAAATGGAGTAGGCGTTCAGGAAATTTCCCATGTGGGCGGTGTCTTGGACGAGGATATTACGATTCAAACGGTCAAAATTTATGCTCCGAAAAGCGAAGAGAAGCAAGTAATTAATGTCATATCCAATGCGAATATCGACGAAGCTATCAAGCATGTGACACCAGCTGACATCGTGGCTTCAATTAGCTATTTCTTCAACTTGCTACATGGCGTTGGAAACACGGATGATATTGACCACTTGGGTAATCGTCGTTTGCGCTCTGTCGGTGAATTACTGCAAAACCAATTCCGTATCGGGCTTTCCCGTATGGAACGTGTTGTAAAAGAGCGGATGTCAATTAACGATACACAATCGATTGTTCCCCAACAATTGATTAATATCCGTCCGGTTATCGCTTCGATCAAAGAATTCTTTGGAAGCTCCCAGCTATCCCAGTTCATGGATCAGACGAACCCATTAGCAGAATTGACGCACAAACGTCGTTTATCTGCCCTTGGGCCTGGTGGTTTGACAAGGGAACGAGCAGGGATGGAAGTGCGAGATGTTCACTATTCCCACTATGGGCGTATGTGTCCAATCGAAACACCGGAAGGTCCGAACATCGGGCTAATCAATTCACTCTCTACATTTGCACGCGTCAACAAGTTTGGCTTCATCGAGACGCCTTATCGGAAGGTAGATCCTGAAACGAACCGTGTGACAGACCAAATTGATTATTTGACAGCTGATATTGAAGACAACTATATCGTTGCACAAGCGAACGCTCCTTTGAACGAAGATGGCTCTTATGTTAATCCTGAAGTAGTAGGGCGTTTCCAAGGGGATAATACAGTATTTAAGCGCGAACAGATCGACTACATGGACGTATCTCCTAAACAGGTAGTTTCTGCGGCGACAGCTTGTATTCCTTTCCTTGAAAATGACGACTCCAACCGTGCATTGATGGGAGCGAACATGCAACGTCAAGCGGTGCCGTTGTTGAACCCAGAAGCTCCGTTCGTCGGTACAGGTATGGAACACGTATCTGCACGCGACTCAGGTGCTGCTGTCTTAGCTAAATTCCATGGGATTGTTGAGCATGTTGAAGCGAAAGAAATTCGCATTCGTCGTATTGAAACAGTCGATGGCAAAGAAGTGAAAGGCGACTTGACGGTTTACAAGCTTGAGAATTTTATTCGTTCGAACCAAGGAACATGCTACAACCAACGTCCGATCGTCCGTGTCGGAGATCGTGTAAAACCGCGTGATATTATTGCGGATGGTCCTTCAATGGACAATGGTGAATTGGCATTGGGCCGAAATGTCCTTACTGCATTCATGACATGGGATGGCTATAACTATGAGGACGCGATCATCATGAGTGAAAGACTTGTGAAAGATGATGTCTTCACTTCTATTCATATTGAAGAATATGAATCCGAAGCCCGCGATACAAAATTAGGGCCTGAAGAAATTACGAGAGACATTCCGAACGTCGGTGAAGAAGCGCTTCGCAACTTGGATGATCGAGGCATTATCCGTATCGGTGCTGAAGTAAGAGATGGCGACATCCTTGTCGGCAAAGTGACACCTAAAGGGGTTACTGAATTGACTGCGGAAGAGCGTCTATTGCATGCGATTTTCGGTGAAAAAGCTCGCGAAGTGCGGGATACGTCTTTACGTGTACCACACGGTGCTGGCGGTATCGTCTTGGATGTAAAAGTATTTAACCGTGAAGATGGAGATGAATTGCCTCCTGGCGTCAACCAATTGGTTCGTGCGTATATCGTTCAGAAGAGAAAGATATCTGTAGGGGACAAGATGGCAGGGCGTCACGGTAACAAAGGGGTTATCTCCCGCATACTTCCTGAAGCGGATATGCCTTACTTACCGGATGGCACACCGATCGATGTCATGTTGAATCCATTAGGCGTACCTTCTCGGATGAACATCGGACAGGTATTGGAAATGCACTTAGGAATGGCTGCTCGCAACTTAGGTGTCCATATGGCAACCCCTGTTTTCGATGGTGCAAACGAAGAAGATGTGTGGGAAACAATGGAAGAAGCGGGCATGAATAGAGACGGTAAAACGGTTCTTTATGATGGACGCACTGGCGAACCATTCGACAACCGAGTTTCAGTTGGTGTCATGTACCTTATCAAGCTTGCCCACATGGTTGACGATAAATTGCACGCGCGTTCCACAGGTCCTTACTCACTCGTTACACAACAACCGTTGGGTGGTAAAGCTCAATTTGGAGGACAGCGTTTCGGTGAGATGGAAGTTTGGGCACTTGAAGCGTATGGTGCTGCCTATACATTGCAAGAAATTCTTACAGTGAAGTCGGATGACGTAGTCGGCCGTGTGAAAACATACGAAGCAATTGTCAAAGGCCAAAGTGTACCGCAACCTGGCGTTCCTGAATCCTTCAAAGTATTAATCAAAGAACTTCAAAGCTTAGGCTTGGATGTGAAAATGCTCACTGAGGATTTCGAGGAAATCGAAATGCGCGACTTGGACGAAGACGACGACATGCAACCAACTGACGCACTAAACCTAATGACAGAAGACCAACCAGTATAATCAAAAGCGAAGAACGCCGCTTAGCCTCGACAGGCGTTGGAGGGCTTGAACATAAGGCGCTCTCTGCCTTATGAAAGGAAGGCAGTCTAAAATCGTCGCGTCCTGTGACAACGACTGCATGACCTGCATCGTGCAGGCCCAAACGACCCGAGAGGCTGGCGTTCGGAGTCTGGACGTAATCAAAAGCGGAAAGGGGCGTTAAGCGACGTAGAAACTGGAGATCCCTCGTACGAGATAAAGGAAACACGGTAAGCGCAGCGATCCGATGTTGACTTATCGCAGGGAGGGGGATTGAAGTTTCCTAGTCGCTGCCCCTTGAAGTCTGGACGAACCAAAAGCGAAGAACACCGCTTAGCCTCGATAGGCGTTTAGCCTTTTGAAGCTCGAAAAAAATAGCAGCAGTAATTTTTGAATAGATACGTATGATTGACTTGTGCAATTGAATAGGGTCCCAACCCCGTGTTTCGGCTTGGGGACCCTTCTTTTAACGATAAAATTGAAGCCATCGCGGAGATAAGATTAGAGGGAGGTAGGCTCCTTGATAGATGTAAACAATTTTGAGTATATGAAAATCGGACTCGCTTCACCGGATAAGATTCGTTCTTGGTCATATGGAGAAGTGAAAAAGCCTGAAACAATCAACTACCGTACATTGAAGCCGGAGAAGGATGGACTGTTCTGTGAACGGATCTTCGGACCTACTAAAGACTGGGAGTGCCATTGCGGTAAGTACAAACGAGTTCGCTACAAAGGTGTAGTTTGTGACCGTTGCGGAGTAGAAGTTACGCGTCAAAAAGTCCGCCGGGAACGAATGGGCCATATTGAATTGGCGGCTCCCGTAACACATATTTGGTATTTCAAAGGAATTCCGAGCCGTATGGGTCTCATTTTAGATATGACGCCTCGTGCCTTGGAAGAGATTATCTATTTTGCATCTTATGTCGTAATTGATCCGGCAGATACGCCTTTGGAAAGAAAGCAACTTCTTTCAGAAAAGGAATATCGACTTTACCGTGAAAAGTATGGCTCTAAATTTCAAGCGCTAATGGGCGCTGAAGCAATCGAACAGCTTTTAATGGCAATCGATTTGGATAAGGAAACAGAAGCATTGAAGGAAGAGCTGAAAACTGTTCAAGGACAACGTCGTACTCGTGCGATCAGACGCTTGGAAGTTGTCGAGTCTTTCCGGAATTCAGGCAACCGTCCTGAGTGGATGGTACTTGAAGTACTACCTGTCATCCCTCCTGAATTGCGTCCCATGGTTCAATTGGACGGCGGTCGTTTTGCAACATCTGACTTGAATGACCTTTACCGTAGAGTGATTAACCGGAACAACCGTCTGAAAAGACTGCTTGATCTTGGAGCGCCGGGAATTATCGTTCAAAACGAGAAGCGTATGCTTCAAGAAGCGGTAGATGCTCTTGTTGACAATGGCAGACGTGGACGCCCAGTAACAGGACCGGGTAACCGCCCGTTAAAATCCCTCTCCCATATGTTGAAAGGGAAACAAGGTCGTTTCCGTCAAAACTTATTGGGTAAACGGGTCGACTATTCAGGTCGTTCGGTAATCGTCGTAGGACCGAATTTGAAAATGTATCAATGTGGGTTGCCGAAAGAAATGGCAATTGAGCTTTTCAAGCCTTTCGTCATGAAAGAGCTTGTTGAGCGCGGACTTGCGCATAACATTAAAAGTGCTAAGCGGAAAATTGAAAGACTTCATTCGGAAGTATGGGACGTCCTTGAAGATGTCATAAAAGAACATCCTGTTCTATTGAACCGCGCTCCTACGCTTCACAGATTAGGGATCCAAGCTTTCGAGCCGATGTTGGTAGAAGGCCGCGCCATCCAGCTTCACCCGTTAGTATGTACGGCTTACAATGCCGACTTTGACGGTGACCAAATGGCGGTTCACGTTCCTTTATCAGCAGAAGCGCAAGCGGAAGCACGTCTGTTAATGCTTGCAGCACAAAACATCTTGAACCCGAAAGATGGTAAGCCGGTTGTTACGCCTTCTCAAGATATGGTTTTAGGTAACTACTATCTCACATTGGAACGCAAAGGCGCTATCGGTGAAGGTACGGTATTCAGCGATATGAACGAAGCGTTGATCGCGTATCAGAACGGGCATGTCCACTTGCATTCCCGCATCGCGATTCAAGCAGGCTCATTGAACAACCCGACATTTACGGAAGAGCAAAACCGTAAATTGCTCTTAACGACAGTCGGTAAACTTATTTTCAATGAAATCTTGCCGGAAACATTCCCGTACATTAACGAACCGACAGATCATAACTTACAAATGGAAACGCCAGATAAATACTTCGTTGAAGGTACAGTAAATATTAAAGAACATCTTGAGCAAGCCGAATTGGTACTTCCGTTCAAGAAGAAAATTCTTGGTAATATTATCGCGGAAATCTTTAAGAGATTCCACATTACGGAAACTTCCAAAATGCTGGACCGCATGAAAAATCTTGGCTTCAAATATTCGACAAGAGCGGGCATTACAGTCGGAATTTCCGACATTGTCGTTCTTCCGAACAAAGATGAGATTCTTCAAGAGGCTCAAGATAAAGTTGATAAGGTTACGCAACAATTCCGTCGTGGTTTAATTACGGAAGAAGAGCGTTATGATCGTGTCATTTCTTATTGGAGTAATGCGAAAGATATCATTCAAGACAAACTGATGGATTCCTTGGAAAATACGAACCCGATCTATATGATGAGTGATTCCGGAGCCCGGGGTAATGCGTCTAACTTTACACAGTTAGCAGGGATGCGTGGATTGATGGCCAACCCGGCTGGACGTATTATTGAGTTGCCGATCAAATCATCGTTCCGTGAAGGGTTAACCGTATTGGAATATTTCATCTCCACTCACGGTGCTCGTAAAGGTCTCGCGGATACAGCTCTGAAAACTGCCGACTCAGGTTACTTGACACGCCGTCTCGTTGACGTTGCACAAGATGTCATCGTTCGTGAAGATGATTGTGGAACAGATCGCGGCCTTGAAATTACGGCGCTTACGGAAGGCTCTGAAATCATCGAAACATTGGAAGAGCGAATTGAAGGACGCCATGCGAAGAAGACGATTCGTCATCCAGAAACGAAGGAAGTCATCGTTGAGAAAGATGCTTTAATTACTGCTGATTTAGCTCGGGCAGTCGTTGATGCGGGAATCGAAAAAGCGACGATCCGCTCGGCGTTTACATGTAATACAAAACACGGCGTATGTAAAAAATGCTACGGCATCAACTTGGCTACTGGAGAAGCGGTTGAAGTTGGCGAAGCAGTCGGTATTATCGCCGCTCAATCAATCGGTGAACCAGGTACACAGCTGACGATGCGTACATTCCATACCGGCGGTGTTGCAGGAGACGATATCACTTCCGGTCTTCCGCGTATTCAAGAGATTTTCGAAGCGCGTAATCCGAAAGGTCAGGCAGTCATCTCCGAAATTAAAGGTACTGTGTCCGACATCGATGAAATTCGAGAAGGGCAAAAAGAAATTACAATTCAAGGCGAAGTCGAAACTCGAAAATATTTGGCACCATACAATGCTCGCCTAAAAGTTCAAGTTGGCGATGAAATTGATCGTGGAGACAATATTACAGAAGGTTCGGTAGACCCGAAAGAATTGATTATCGTTAAAGACGTTGCTACGGTTCAAGAATACTTACTGAAAGAAGTTCAAAAAGTATACCGTATGCAAGGTGTAGAAATCGGTGATAAACACGTCGAAGTTATGGTTCGCCAAATGCTTCGTAAAGTCCGTGTCATCGAAGCGGGAGACACAGATCTTCTACCAGGATCCCTGCTCGATATTCACCAATTCTCAGAAGCGAATGAAACTGTATTGAAAGAGGGCAAGGTTCCTGCGACTTCACGTCCGGTTATACTCGGTATTACGAAAGCATCGCTTGAAACTGAATCATTCCTATCTGCAGCTTCATTCCAAGAAACGACTCGTGTCCTAACTGACGCAGCCATCAAAGGCAAAACAGACGAATTATTAGGTCTGAAAGAAAACGTCATTATCGGGAAGTTAGTTCCAGCTGGAACAGGTATGCAGCGTTACCGCCATATCGAAATGGAACGTGAAGAGGAAGAAGCTTCAGCAGTCGGTGCAGAATAAACGACATATAGTCAGGGAAATGGGGGAGTAAAATTTCTCCCCCATTTTTCGATTATCTGTTGACAGTTTTCTACGCAAGTGGTAATATACAAAAGGTTGATAGTTGAATGTCTGTACTTTGGAGGATATCATCATGTCTTATGATAAAGTCGAGCAGGCAAAAGATACGATCATCGGTACAAAGCAAACAGTAAAAGCAATACGAGCTGGTATCGTACAGAAAGTCGTCATTGCGGAGGATGCGGAACAAAGGCTTGTCTCTTCGGTTATCGAAGAAGCTAAGACGCATAATATTCCCATAGTTTATGTCGATTCAAGAGAAAAATTAGGTCGGGCATGCGGCATACAAGTCGGTGCAGCAACAGTTGCAATTACTGATTGATGGTTTTTGTGTTAATGAAAACACAAAGACTTTGTTTTTACCCCAAAAATGAACCACCTGGATGTGTGGTCTTATGAAAAGCACAGTGAAAGGAGGAAAATCCGATGCCTACAATTAACCAATTGGTCCGTAAACCTCGTAAATCGAAATCGGACACTTCCAAGGCACCAGCACTCGGAAAAAGTTATAACAGCTTCAAAAAGTCGATGACAAACGTCAACTCGCCACAAAAAAGAGGTGTTTGTACTCGTGTGGGTACAATGACTCCGAAGAAACCGAACTCGGCTCTTCGTAAATATGCGCGTGTACGTTTGACTAACACTTTGGAAGTTAACGCATATATTCCTGGTGAAGGCCACAACCTTCAAGAACACAGCGTTGTTCTAATCCGTGGAGGACGTGTTAAAGACTTACCGGGTGTTCGTTACCACATCGTTCGTGGCGCGCTTGATACTGCTGGTGTTACTGGCCGTATGCAAAGCCGTTCACAATACGGTGCTAAGAAACCTAAAGAAAAGAAAAACTAATAACGAAATGATCATTTCGAAAGGAGGAAAACAATATGCCTCGTAAAGGTCCTGTTGCAAAACGCGACGTATTACCGGATCCAATTTACAATTCGAAGCTTGTCACTCGTCTTATCAACAAAATGATGGTAGACGGTAAAAAAGGTACATCACAAAAAATCCTCTATGGTGCGTTCGAGCTTGTTAAAGAACGTTCTGGTAAAGATCCAATCGAAGTATTTGAAGCTGCATTGAACAATGTAATGCCTGTACTTGAAGTGCGTGCTCGCCGTGTCGGCGGTGCGAACTATCAAGTTCCGGTCGAAGTACGTCCAGAGCGCCGTACAACACTTGGTCTGCGCTACCTTGTAAACTACTCACGCACTCGCGGTGAAAAAACGATGGAAGAACGTCTTGCGAACGAAATTCTTGACGCTTCTAACAACACAGGTGCATCCGTTAAACGTCGTGAGGAAATGCACAAAATGGCAGAAGCGAACAAAGCATTCGCTCACTACCGCTGGTAAGATCGGACGGTTTATCTTTATTCAGCAGAAGGTTGCCGCCTCTAAAGGTATCGAGATGCATGTAATTTTGTATACTGCTTAGCGGGTGTTGAGATTCAGCTGAACAAAGATAAAAGCCTCCGGCGGATGTCAAGGATTTTTAAGGGAAGGTTTTCGAGCTTGTTCAAAAAAATCCTGACACAATCACGCCGAGGCGTGATTGATTGACACCTTAATCCGAAACGGAAGGAGATATACAAAATGGCTAGAGAGTTCTCCTTAGAGAATACTCGTAACATTGGTATCATGGCTCATATCGACGCTGGTAAAACAACGACGACTGAGCGGATCCTTTTTTACACAGGTAAGATCCATAAGATTGGAGAAACTCACGAAGGTGCTTCCCAAATGGACTGGATGGAGCAGGAGCAAGAGCGTGGTATCACGATCACTTCCGCTGCAACAACAGCTTCATGGAAAGGCCATCGTGTAAACATCATCGATACACCAGGACACGTGGACTTCACAGTTGAGGTTGAACGTTCCCTGCGTGTTCTTGATGGGGCTGTAACAGTTCTTGATGCACAGTCAGGTGTTGAACCTCAAACTGAAACAGTTTGGCGTCAAGCGACTACTTATGGCGTACCTCGTATTGTATTCGTCAATAAGATGGACAAGACAGGTGCGGATTTCCTTTATTCTGTAGGCACGCTTCATGACCGTCTACAAGCGAATGCTCATCCGATTCAATTGCCGATCGGTTCCGAAGATAACTTCAGCGGAATCATCGACTTGGTTGAGATGAAAGCTACTATGTACGGTAATGACCTTGGAACAGATACAACTGTTGAGGAAATTCCTGAAGAATATAAAGCGCAAGCTGAAGAATACCGTGAGAAATTAATCGAAGCTGTCGTTGATTTCGATGAAGACCTCATGGAAAAATACCTCGGTGGAGAAGAACTTTCAATTGAGGAAATCAAAACTGCAATCCGTAAAGCGACACTTGCGGTAGAATTCTACCCAGTAGTTTGCGGTACTGCGTTTAAAAACAAAGGGGTTCAATTGGTTCTTGATGCAGTAGTTGACTACTTGCCATCACCACTTGACATCCCTGCAATGACTGGTATCAATCCTGATACTGAAGAAGAAGAAGAACGTCATGCAAGCGATGAAGAGCCATTCTCTGCTCTTGCATTCAAAGTTATGACTGACCCTTATGTTGGTAAACTTACATTCTTCCGAGTTTACTCAGGTGTACTTGAATCAGGTTCTTATGTACAAAACTCTACAAAAGGCAAACGTGAGCGTGTAGGCCGTATCCTACAAATGCACGCGAACAGCCGTGAAGAAATTGCTGAAGTTCACTCTGGTGAAATTGCTGCAGCAGTTGGTCTGAAAGATACTGGAACAGGTGACACGCTTTGTGACGACAAAGCACCGATCATCCTTGAGTCTATGGAATTCCCTGAGCCTGTTATCTCGGTTGCGATCGAACCGAAAACAAAAGGCGACCAAGACAAAATGGGTACTGCTCTTGCGAAGCTTCAAGAAGAAGACCCTACATTCCGCGCTCATACAGACCAAGAAACAGGAGAAGTTATCATCGCAGGTATGGGTGAGCTTCACCTTGACATTATCGTTGACCGCTTGAAACGTGAGTTTAAAGTAGAAGCGAATGTTGGAGCACCACAAGTATCTTATCGTGAAACATTCCGTAGCGCTGCGGAAGTTGAAGGTAAGTTCGTACGCCAGTCTGGTGGACGTGGTCAATACGGTCACGTTTGGATCGAATTCTCTCCAAACGAAGAAGGAAAAGGCTTCGAATTCCAAAATGCAATCGTCGGTGGTGTCGTTCCTCGTGAATACATTCCATCCGTTGAAGCAGGTCTTCGCGATGCTCTTGACAACGGGGTATTGGCAGGCTATCCATTGATCGACATTAAAGCTCGTCTATTCGACGGTTCTTACCATGACGTTGACTCCAATGAGATGGCGTTTAAAATTGCAGCATCTATGGCACTTAAAAATGCCGCATCAAAATGTAACCCAGTTCTTCTTGAACCAATGATGAAAGTTGAAGTCATTATTCCAGAAGAGTACATGGGAGACATCATGGGTGATATTACATCACGCCGTGGTCGCGTTGAAGGTATGGATGCACGTGGTAACGCACAAGTTGTTCGTGCAATGGTACCACTTGCTGAAATGTTCGGCTACGCAACTTCACTTCGCTCGAATACACAAGGTCGCGGAGTATTCTCGATGGTATTCGATCACTATGAAGATGTACCGAAATCAATCGCTGAAGAAGTTATCAAGAAAAATAAAGGCGAATAAGCTAGTTTCGACTTGTTTCTAAAGATAATTACTTGTAAGATATGGATAGTTGGAGGGAATTCATTTCTCCAGCTTCCATAGCTATAAAAAAATCAAACACATTCATATTTTTAAGGAGGAATTCCAAAATGGCTAAAGAAAAATTCGACCGCTCCAAGGAGCATGCTAACGTTGGTACAATCGGTCACGTTGACCATGGTAAAACAACTTTGACTGCTGCAATCGCAACAGTTCTTTCAAAAAGAATGGGTGGAGAAGCGAAATCATACGCTGACGTAGATAACGCTCCAGAAGAAAAAGAGCGTGGTATTACAATCAGTACTTCTCACATCGAGTACGAAACTGAAAAACGCCACTACGCACACGTTGACTGCCCAGGTCACGCTGACTATGTTAAAAACATGATCACAGGTGCTGCTCAAATGGACGGCGGAATTTTGGTTGTTTCCGCAGCTGATGGCCCAATGCCACAAACTCGTGAGCACATCCTTCTTTCTCGTCAAGTAGGTGTTCCTTACCTAGTTGTATTCATGAACAAATGTGACATGGTTGACGACGAAGAGCTTCTAGAGCTTGTTGAAATGGAAATCCGTGACCTTCTTTCTGAGTACGAATTCCCTGGCGATGATATCCCAGTGATTAAAGGTTCTGCTCTTAAAGCGCTTGAAGGTGAAGCTGAGTGGGAAGAAAAAATCGTTGAGCTTATGAACGCTGTTGACGAATACATTCCAACTCCAGAACGCGACACTGAAAAACCATTCATGATGCCAGTTGAGGACGTATTCTCTATCACTGGTCGTGGTACAGTAGCAACTGGCCGTGTTGAGCGTGGCCAAGTTAAAGTCGGTGACGTTGTTGACATCATCGGTTTGTCTGAAGAACCAAAATCTACAACTGTTACAGGTGTAGAAATGTTCCGTAAGCTTCTTGACTATGCTGAAGCTGGCGACAACATCGGTGCACTTCTTCGTGGTGTTTCACGTGAAGACATCGAACGTGGTCAAGTACTTGCTAAACCAGGTACAATCACACCACACACTAAATTCAAATCAGAAGTTTATGTTCTTTCAAAAGAAGAAGGTGGACGTCACACTCCATTCTTCTCTAACTATCGCCCACAGTTCTACTTCCGTACAACTGACGTAACTGGAATCATCACTCTTCCAGAAGGCGTAGAAATGGTTATGCCTGGCGACAACGTTGAAATGACTGTAGAATTGATTGCTCCGATCGCGATTGAAGAAGGTACTAAATTCTCAATCCGTGAAGGCGGCCGTACTGTTGGCGCTGGCGTAGTAGCAACAATCGAAAAATAATTAGCAATATAACTTGTGCGCACACAAAAATCCCGTCTATGGTATAGGCGGGATTTTTTATTAAACGTAAACGCAGGATACGAATGTAATGGACGTAAAAATACATCGAATGACGAATAACCGCTGGTCAAAACGCATAAAAGTGTCAAAAACGCATAAAAGCATCTATAAACGCATAATTGCTGGTCAAAATGCATAAACATTCAGATTAAATTGTAGAAATACAGTTGACGGTATTTATTTGTCTACCAACACCATAAATCTACAAAATCACGGGATGCTTAAGCAAGCTTACGATAAGCGTTGTAGAAAACAGCTTTTATGCTTGTAGGGCGGCGGATAAGCATTGAATAGTTGATATGCAGTGATAAGTTCTAATATAAATGGTCAGTGCATTTAAGTGATTGATTCACTGTTCGCTTATACGCAACTTTCCAAGCCGTTTATGATTGAAAGTGTGTGTAATCAAAGCATTTTCTATCCATCTATAAACATTGCGCCCTTACCTTTATTCCTTATTGGCACGGGATCTGTTTCATTAACCCAATTATGAGTGGCATAACAATACCTCTGTATCTTCTATCGCTTAATAAGTACGCAACCATCATTTATTTATGCGTTTTATCATTGTTTCTCTTACAATCAAAGAGCCTCTGATCAGTGCTTCTGCTTTCTTTCCTCTATTATCGATTAACTTATGCGTCTTATCTCCGTTTTATGCGTTTTACTAACAATTTATGAGTCCATAATGAGTACATATGCGTTCTTTTTTCGCTTGATGAGTACGCAACCATCATTTATGCGTTCTTGATTAGTGTTTATGCGTCCTTTCATGATTGATTAGCATTGATTTTCCTTTATGAGCAACATTATCACTTTACTCGTTATTCAACCCTTGTTAATGAGTTAACGATTTATAAGTAAATGCTCTTCCTTCTATTATATAAGCACCAGCGTTCCACCTCCATTAAGGCGGCAGCCAGTGAATGACTAGGGTAGCAACATTCTCCTGATTATTCATAAGTTTGCACGCTCTTCTATTCAGAAAGTTTTCTCCTCATATACATTCGTAATGAAAATAAATAGTCCATCTTATAAACAGTAAAGCGGGGAGAGGTGCGCGAGTTGTTTATAGGATTAATTCTTGGGATAAACCAAACAATCTTATCCTTTAAAATTTGAAATTCTTCATCTATAGACGCTCCGCAACAATCATAAGAAAAAATTCAGAAAGAACCTTCTTGAAATTTTAATTGGCGGTTTAAATAAACGGTGTAGTTTAATGAAAATCGATTAATAGGCATAGGTAAATGCCGCCAATTTGCTGCTCGGAGTTGAAAATAATAATTACCATGTATATAATTAAATAGTCGAGAAAAGAATTTCGCCAAAAGGGTTGCGGGATTCTTTTTCCTTGTGTATAATGTTGAATGTTGGTCTTTGACTGCGATGAAGCGGGAGGTTGCCGACACACCCGGCCGCTTTGCCATGGCATGTGTGTGGGAAATTTCCGTGGAGAATGTCTAGAAAATAGGCGAGAAGGAGGGAAAATAATGGCAAAACAAAAGATTCGTATTCGTTTAAAAGCATATGATCACAGAATTCTTGATCAGTCAGCTGAAAAGATTGTAGAAACAGCAAAACGTTCAGGTGCGAGTGTGTCAGGTCCGATACCTCTACCAACTGAAAGATCTGTTTACACGATCCTTCGTGCGGTACATAAGTACAAAGATTCGCGCGAGCAGTTCGAAATGCGTACACACAAACGTCTAATCGATATTGTCAACCCGACACCACAAACTGTCGATGCATTGATGAAACTCGATTTACCATCAGGCGTAGACATTGAAATCAAACTTTAATCGATAAAAATAACAAATTCATTTATTCAGGAGGTGTGACAAATGACCAAAGGAATCTTAGGAAGAAAAATCGGTATGACGCAAATTTTTGCTGAAAACGGTGATCTTATTCCAGTAACTGTGATTGAGGCTACACCAAACGTTGTTCTTCAAAAGAAGACAACCGAAACAGATGGCTATGAAGCAATCCAGCTTGGATTCGATGATAAACGTGAAAAGCTTGCAAACAAACCTGAAAAAGGACACGTTGCAAAAGCTGAAACGGCACCTAAGCGCTTCATTCGCGAATTCCGCGGAGTTGATGTAGCTGGGTACGAAGTTGGTCAGGAAGTCAAAGTTGATACATTCGCGGAAGGCGATATTGTCGACATTACAGGAGTATCAAAAGGTAAAGGATTCCAAGGTGTTATTAAACGCCACGGACATTCACGTGGGCCAATGAGCCACGGTTCCCGTTTCCACCGTGCACCAGGTTCTCTAGGTTCGGTTGACGGACAACGTGTATTCAAAGGTCATAAATTACCAGGCCGTACAGGTGGAGATACAGTAACGATTCAAAATCTTGAAATCGTACGAGTTGACGCTGAGCGCAACTTACTGCTTGTTAAAGGAAACGTTCCAGGAGCACGCAAATCACTTATCCAAGTGAAAAGCGCTGTAAAAGGGAACTAATTTTTTAGAGGAAGGAGGAAACAAGAATGCCTAAAGTATCCGTACTAAGTCAAACAGGTTCTTCAGTAGGCGATATCGAATTGAACGAAGCGATCTTCGGTATTGAGCCAAACGAAGCTGTTCTATTTGAAGCATTGGTTCAACAACGTTCATCGTTGCGCCAAGGTAACCATAAAGTAAAATCTCGCGCGGAAGTAGCAGGCGGTGGCCGTAAACCATGGCGCCAAAAAGGAACGGGCCGTGCACGTCAAGGTTCCATCCGTTCGCCACAATGGCGTGGAGGCGGTATCGTATTCGGACCAACTCCAAGAAGCTACAGCTACAAACTTCCTAAGAAAGTTCGTCGCTTAGCACTTCTTTCAGCGCTATCTTCTAAAGTTCGCGAAGAAGAAATCATCGTATTGGACGCTCTTTCATTTGACGCTCCAAAAACGAAAGAATTCACGAAAGTTCTTAAAGATCTTTCAATCGATAAAAAAGCATTATTTGTAACAGCTGACCTTGATGAAACAGTAGCATTGTCTGCTCGCAACATCCCTGGCATCAGTGTTGTTACAGCAAATGGCATCAATGTCCTTGACCTTGTCGGCCATGACAAGCTCGTCTTGACGAAAGATGCTGTCCAAAAAATTGAGGAGGTGCTTGGTTAATGGAAGCACGTGATGTACTAAAACGTCCGGTCATTACCGAGCGTTCTTCAGAACAAATGGAATTCAAAAAATACACTTTCGAAATTGACACTCGCGCTAACAAAACGCATGTGAAGCAAGCTGTCGAAGAAATCTTCGGAGTGAAAGTTGAAAAAGTCAACGTACAAAACTACAAAGGCAAGTTCAAGCGCATGGGAAGACATGCTGGTTACACGAACAAACGCCGCAAAGCGATTGTTACATTGACTGCTGATTCAAAAGACATCGAACTTTTCGAAATGTAATTGAAACGTAAATAAACGAAGGAGGGAACAACAATGGCGATTAAGAAATACAAACCTACCTCCAACGGACGTCGTAACATGACAAGCTCTGACTTCTCTGCGATTACTACAGACAAGCCGGAAAAATCATTGCTTACACCGGTAAAACGGAAAGGCGGCCGTAACAACCAAGGTAGGACTACTGTTCGTCACCAAGGTGGAGGCCACAAGCGCCAATACCGTGTCATCGACTTCCAACGCCGGAAAGATGGCATTCCAGGACGCGTTGCTACGATCGAATACGATCCAAACCGTTCTGCTAATATTGCTCTTATCAACTATGTTGATGGAGAAAAACGTTACATCCTTGCTCCAAAAGGTTTGGAAGTGGGCATGACTGTTATGTCAGGACCTGAAGCGGACATCCGCGTAGGGAACTCACTGCCACTTGAAAACATTCCAATGGGTTCTACAATCCATAACATCGAATTGAAACCTGGTAAAGGTGGACAATTGGTTCGTTCTGCTGGTACTTCCGCACAATTGCTTGGACGTGAAGGCAAATATGTAATCATTCGTCTACAATCAGGAGAAGTTCGTATGATCCTTTCAACTTGCCGTGCAACAATCGGTCAAGTGGGCAACGAGCAACACGAATTGATCAACATCGGTAAAGCAGGTCGTTCTCGCTGGATGGGCAAACGTCCAACAGTACGTGGATCTGTTATGAACCCTAACGATCACCCACACGGTGGTGGTGAAGGACGTACACCAATTGGCCGTCCGAGCCCAGTTACACCTTGGGGTAAACCAGCTCTTGGTTACAAAACTCGTAAGAAAAACAACAAATCCGACAAACTTATCGTTCGTCGCCGTAAAAAATAATGTGATACAACTGCGGTTCAACGACTGGACCGTAGTACGATCACGGAGGGAGGTTTCGACATGGGCCGCAGCTTGAAAAAAGGACCTTTTGCAGACGATCATCTTATGAAAAAGGTTGACGCACAAAAAGATGCACAGAAAAAACAGGTCATTAAAACATGGTCTCGCCGTTCTACAATCTTCCCGTCATTCATCGGTTTGACAATTGCCGTTTATGACGGTCGCAAACACGTACCAGTTTACGTGACTGAAGATATGGTTGGTCATAAATTAGGTGAATTCGTACCTACGCGCACATACAAAGGCCATGGTGCCGACGATAAGAAAACAAAACGCTAATTTGAGAGGAGGTATTCCTGATGCAACAAGCAAAAGCTACTGCCCGCACAGTCCGTATTGCTCCTCGCAAAGTCCGTTTGGTCGTTGATCTTATCCGGGGCAAGAAAATCGGTGAAGCTGTCGCGATTCTACGCCTGACGCCTAAAGCGGCATCTCCGGTTGTAGAAAAAGTATTGAAATCAGCGATTGCAAACGCTGAACACAACTATGAAATGGATGTTGAGAACCTCATCGTAAGCGAAGTGTTCGTAGACGAAGGTCCAACAATGAAACGTTTCCGTCCACGTGCACAAGGTCGTGCAAGTGCGATCAACAAACGTACGAGCCACATTACTGTAGTGGTATCTGAAAAGAAGGAGGGGTAATTCGTGGGTCAAAAAGTACATCCTAATGGTTTACGGGTTGGCGTTATTCGTGACTGGGATTCGAAATGGTATGCTGAAAAAGACTATGCGGATCTATTGCACGAAGACTTGAAAGTCCGTGAATACATCGAACAACGCTTAGTGGATGCAGCGGTTTCCAAAGTGGAAATCGAAAGAGCCGCAAAGCGCGTTAACATTACAATTCACACTGCGAAGCCAGGTATGGTGATTGGTAAAGGCGGTTCTGAAGTAGAAGCACTTCGTAAACAGCTTAACGAAATCACTGGCAAGCGTGTTCACATTAATATCGTAGAAATCAAACGTGCTGATCTTGACGCGAAATTGGTTGCAGAATCAATCGCACGTCAATTGGAAAGCCGTGTATCTTTCCGTCGTGCACAAAAACAAGCAATTCAACGTACAATCCGTGCTGGCGCAAAAGGTATCAAAACACAAGTATCCGGACGTCTTGGCGGTGCCGACATCGCTCGTGCGGAGCACTATAGTGAAGGAACTGTTCCTCTTCATACATTACGTGCTGACATTGACTATGCACACGCAGAAGCTGACACTACATATGGTAAGCTCGGCGTTAAAGTATGGATCTACCGGGGAGAAGTCCTTCCAGTGAAGAAGAACTCTGAGGAAGGAGGCAAATAATATGTTAATGCCTAAACGCGTTAAACACCGTCGTGTATTCCGTGGGAAAATGCGCGGGATGACAAAAGGCGGCGCATCTGTTCAATTTGGTGAATTCGGTCTTCAAGCGACTGAATCTGGTTGGATCACAAATCGCCAAATCGAATCTGCCCGTATTGCAATGACACGTTATATGAAACGTGGCGGTAAAGTTTGGATCAATATTTTCCCACACAAACCATATACAAAGAAGCCTCTTGAAGTCCGGATGGGCTCCGGTAAAGGTGCTGTAGAAGGCTGGGTAGCGGTAGTTAAACCTGGTCGTGTGATGTTTGAAATCGCAGGTGTGTCTGAAGAAGTTGCACGCGAAGCGCTTCGACTCGCATCTCACAAACTGCCTGTGAAGAGCAAGTTTGTAAAACGTGAAGAAATTGGTGGTGAGTCTAATGAAAGCTAAAGAAATCCGTGACTTGACAACTGCAGAGATCGAGCAAAAAGTGAAATCACTGAAAGAAGAGCTTTTCAACCTTCGCTTCCAATTAGCGACAGGACAATTAGAAAACACTGCACGCATCCGTGAAGTACGCAAATCGATTGCGCGCATGAAAACTGTTATACGTCAAAGAGAGATCAGTGCAAATAACTGATGAAGGAGGTTGCAGCCATGACTGAGCGTAATCAGCGCAAAGTGTATACAGGCCGTGTCGTATCCGACAAAATGGATAAAACCGTTACTGTAATGGTAGAGACACACAAAAAGCATTCTTTATACGGCAAACGTGTAAAGTATTCTAAGAAATTCAAGGCCCATGACGAATTAAACGAAGCTAAAATCGGCGATATCGTTCGCATTATGGAAACACGCCCGCTATCAGCGACAAAGCGTTTCCGTCTCGTTGAAGTAGTCGAGAAAGCGGTCATCATCTAATAACGTTCGGATATTTTATTCCGAGAGGAGGTAGCCTCAATGATTCAACAAGAAAGTCGTATGAAAGTTGCCGATAACTCAGGAGCACGTGAAGTTCTGACAATTAAAGTTCTTGGTGGAACAGGCCGTAAAACTGCAAACATCGGTGACGTCGTTGTTGTAACAGTGAAAAAAGCAACACCAGGTGGCGTTGTCAAGAAAGGCGACGTGGTTAAAGCTGTTATCGTCCGTACGAAAAGTGGGGTTCGTCGTAAAGATGGCTCCTACATTACATTCGACGAAAACGCATGTGTCATCATCCGTGACGACAAGAGCCCACGTGGAACACGTATTTTCGGACCAGTTGCTCGTGAACTTCGCGACAACAACTTCATGAAAATCATTTCACTTGCTCCAGAAGTTCTTTAATCACATGACAGTGCCAATCAAGGAGGTGCGATAGAATGCACGTTAAAAAAGGCGATAAAGTTATGGTTATCACCGGAAAAGATAAAGGCAAAACAGGCGTTATCTTAGCTGCTTATCCGAAAAAGGATCGCGTGCTTGTAGAAGGTGTTAACATCGTGAAAAAGCATACGAAGCCTAACCAAGTAAATCCTCAAGGCGGAATTGTCAGCCAAGAGGCGGCTATCCATGTATCCAATGTCATGCCGATTGATCCTAAGACAGGCGAGCCAACTCGTGTAGGATATAAAATCGAAGATGGCAAAAAGATTCGTATTGCTAAAAAATCCGGTGAAGCGCTGGACAAATGAGTAATGGATGAAAGGAGGTCCAACTGATGAGCCGATTAAAAGAGAAATTTTCGAAAGAAATCACACCTGCTCTTATGAGCAAGTTTGAATATAGTTCAGTAATGCAAGTACCTAAAGTAGAAAAAATCGTTATCAACATGGGTGTAGGCGACGCTGTCCAAAACTCAAAAGCACTTGATGCTGCAGTTGAAGATTTAACGATTATCTCAGGTCAAAAACCTGTTGTTACAAAAGCGAAAAAATCAATCGCTGGATTCCGTCTACGTGAAGGAATGCCTATCGGAGCTAAAGTTACACTTCGTGGCGATCGTATGTACGAATTCCTCGACAAGTTAATTTCAGTTTCACTTCCACGTGTACGTGACTTCCGTGGTGTTTCTAAAAAAGCATTCGACGGTCGCGGAAACTACACACTTGGTGTGAAGGAACAACTTATTTTCCCTGAAATTGACTACGATAAAGTATCTAAAGTACGCGGAATGGATATCGTCATCGTTACGACTGCTAATACAGACGAAGAAGCACGCGAGTTGTTGACGCAGTTCGGCATGCCGTTCCAAAAGTAAACTAAAGGGAGGCGAAAACGTGGCTAAGAAATCAATGATCGCTAAACAGAAACGTACGCCAAAGTTCAAAGTACAAGAATATACACGTTGCGAGCGCTGTGGTCGTCCGCATTCCGTATATCGCAAATTTAAACTTTGCCGTATTTGTTTCCGCGAACTTGCATATAAGGGACAAATTCCTGGCGTTAAAAAAGCTAGTTGGTAATCCCCTAACTTGGGAAGGAGGTTAATGGAATGACAATGAGTGATCCGATTGCAGATATGCTTACACGCATCCGTAACGCGAACATGGTTCGCCACGAGAAGCTTGAAGTACCTGCTTCAAACATGAAAAAACAAATCGCTGAAATCTTGAAACGTGAAGGTTTCGTTCGCGATGTTGAATATGTGGAAGATAGCAAACAAGGCATTATCCGCATTTTCCTTAAATATGGTCAAAACAATGAGCGTGTTATCACTGGTCTTAAACGTATCTCAAAACCTGGTCTTCGTGTTTATGCAAAAACAAATGAAGTTCCAAAAGTTTTGAACGGCCTTGGTATCGCCCTCGTCTCTACATCACACGGCGTACTTACTGACAAGGAAGCCCGCGCTAAACAAGTAGGCGGAGAAGTCGTAGCTTACGTTTGGTAATCTGTAACAAATGAATGGAGGTGCAATTGGATGTCCCGAATTGGTAATCGTCCTATCGAAGTTCCTGAAGGCGTGACTGTTACATTAGGAGAAAACAATGTAGTCACTGTTAAAGGACCTAAAGGCGAATTGACAAATACATTTAACAAAGATATTAAGATCGAACAGGAAGGCAACATCATTACTGTAAGCCGTCCTTCAGATTCAAAAGAACACCGTTCAATCCACGGAACAACACGTTCACTTCTTAACAATATGGTAGTGGGTGTTTCCCAAGGTTTCGAACGCGCTCTTGAGCTAATCGGTGTTGGTTACCGTGCACAGCTTCAAGGCAAAAAGCTTGTCTTGAACGTCGGCTACTCTCACCCGGTTGAGTTCACACCAGAAGATGGTGTAGAAGTTGAAGTTCCTTCAAACACAAAAGTTATCGTTCGCGGTATCAACAAAGAACGCGTAGGTGCTCTTGCTTCGAATATCAGACAAGTTCGTCCGCCAGAGCCTTATAAAGGTAAAGGTATCAAGTATGAAGGCGAACATATCCGTCGTAAAGAAGGTAAGACAGGTAAATAATGCCGCTTAGGCATCCGGAAGGAGTGACCACGATGATCACAAAACAAGATAAGAATGTAGTCCGTAAAAAACGTCATGCACGTGTGCGTACGAAAATTAGCGGATCTGCAGCTCGTCCACGTTTGAATGTATATCGTTCAAACAAACATATCTATGCACAACTAATCGATGATGTGAACGGCGTTACGATTGCTAGTGCTTCCACTATGGATAAAGGATTCGAGATGGATTCCAAAGCGAATGCAGAAGCAGCAGCTAAAGTCGGCGAGATGATCGCGAAGAAAGCAGCTGAAAAAGACGTAAAGTCGGTTGTTTTCGACCGTGGCGGATACTTATTCCATGGCCGTGTTAAAGCTCTTGCGGACGCAGCACGCGAAAATGGACTGGAATTTTAATTAAGAAGGAGGGACATATTTCATGCGTCGTAATGATCAAAATAGAAGTGAATTCGAAGAACGCGTAGTTACGATTAACCGCGTAGCGAAAGTGGTTAAAGGTGGACGTCGTTTCCGCTTTACTGCTCTTGTCGTTGTCGGAGATAAAAACGGCCGCGTCGGTTTCGGTACTGGAAAGGCACAGGAAGTTCCAGATGCGATCCGTAAGGCAATCGAAGATGCGAAAAAGAACCTGATCGAAGTGCCAATGGTTAACGGAACAACTCCGCACGAAATCCTTGGACGCTTTGGTGCTGGACAAATTCTTATTAAGCCAGCAGCACCTGGTACCGGAGTTATCGCCGGCGGACCTGTCCGTGCGGTACTTGAACTTGCAGGAATCACGGATATCCTTTCAAAATCCTTGGGATCAAGCACACCAATCAACATGGTTCGTGCAACAATTGAAGGGTTGAAGAATTTGAAACGCGCTGAAGAAGTTGCGAAATTGCGCGGCAAATCCGTTGAAGAACTGTTAGGTTAAGGGGGGAATAACAATGGCAAATAAACTTGAAATCACCCTTACGAAAAGTGTAATCGGTGCAAAACCGGCACAACGTAAAACAGTCGAAGCTCTTGGTTTACGCAAATTAAACCAAACAGTTGAACATGAAGATAACGTAGCAATCCGTGGCATGATCAACAAAGTAAGCCACTTAGTTACTGTTAAAGAAAACTAATGCACATTTTCGAAATAAGGAGGTGCCGATAAGATGAAATTGCACGAAATGAAACCAGCTGAAGGTGCTCGTAAAGCACGCAAACGTATTGGTCGTGGAATCGGTTCCGGTACAGGTAAAACTTCCGGTAAAGGACACAAAGGTCAAAAAGCTCGTTCAGGCGGTGGCGTGCGTCTTGGATTTGAAGGTGGTCAAATTCCTTTATTCCAACGTCTTCCTAAGCGTGGATTCACGAACATCAACCGTAAAGAGTATGCGATCGTGAACCTTGACGTACTTAATCGTTTTGAAGAGGGCACGGAAGTCACTCCTGAATTGCTAATTGAAACTGGAATCGTGAGCAATGAAAAATCAGGTATTAAGATTCTTGGAAACGGAATTCTTGAGAAAAAGATTACTGTCAAAGCTCATAAATTCTCTGCTTCTGCCAAAGACGCTATCGAGAAAGCGGGCGGGAAAACCGAGGTGGTATAATGTTTCAGACAATCTCCAACTTTATGCGCGTTAGAGATATAAGGTCTAAAATCATTTTCACACTACTTGTACTCATCGTTTTTAGGCTTGGAACATTTATTCCTGTCCCAAACGTTGATGCTACTGCGTTACAACAAACAAACAACCAATTCATTGGATTTCTAAACACATTTGGCGGTGGCGCGTTATCTCAGTTCTCCATCTTTGCGATGGGAATCATGCCATATATCACCGCTTCCATCATTGTGCAATTATTGCAGATGGATGTCGTTCCGAAGTTCACTGAATGGGCGAAGCAAGGCGATGTCGGAAGACGGAAGCTTGCTCAATTCACAAGATATTTCACAGTCGTCCTCGCTTTCATCCAAGCGATTGCCATGTCATTTGGATTTAACCAAATGTTTGGCGGTACTTTGATCCAAGATGAGGGGATATCAACGTATATCGTGATTGCGATTGTCTTGACTGCTGGAACATCGTTTTTATTATGGCTTGGTGAACAAATCACGGCGAAAGGTGTTGGAAATGGTATTTCCATTATCATCTTCGCAGGGATTGTCGCGGGCATTCCAAACGCTGTTAACCAACTGTACGCAACTCAAATTCAAGATGCAGGTGACGCTTTGTTCATCCGAATTGCAACGATGGTATTGCTATTGATCGTCATTGTGGCGATTATTGTCGGAGTCGTTTATGTACAAGAAGCACTTCGTAAAATTCCTATTCAGTATGCAAAACGTATGACAGGCCGCGGGCAATCGACTGCGGGACAACAAACACATCTGCCGTTGAAATTGAATGCTGCTGGGGTTATTCCAGTAATCTTTGCTGTGGCGTTCTTTATAACACCACAACAATTAGCTGCATTTTTTGGCGATAATAGTGTGACGAAATTCATTACGAGAACATTTGATTACAATCAACCAGTCGGAATGATTCTCTATGTAGCACTTATCCTTGCTTTTACATATTTCTACGCATTCATTCAAGTGAATCCGGAAAATATGGCTGATAATCTGAAGAAGCAAGGCGCTTATATCCCAGGCATTCGCCCAGGGCAAAATACGCAAAAGTATTTAACAAGCACTTTATATAGACTGACATTCGTCGGCTCGATTTTCCTTGCTGTCGTTGCAGTCATGCCGATTTTCTTCATCAATTTAGCAAACCTTCCACAGTCCTTGCAAATTGGTGGAACGAGCTTGCTCATCGTTGTAGGGGTTGCCCTTGAAACGATGAAACAGCTTGAGTCACAATTAGTGAAACGGCATTATAAAGGCTTTATGAAATAAGCAACTGATAGATCTTTTCTATCGGCTGTCAAAGGATGGAGGGCAAGACGTATGAATATCGTATTAATGGGTCTGCCGGGTGCCGGAAAAGGCACGCAAGCAGATAAAATTGTCGAAAAGTACGAAATCCCTCATATTTCTACAGGCGATATGTTCCGTGCTGCAATTCAGGAAGGCACGGAACTTGGAGTCAAAGCAAAATCGTTCATGGATCAAGGTGCACTTGTCCCTGATGAGGTGACAATTGGCATTGTCCGCGAACGATTAAGCAAGTCCGATTGCGATAATGGATTCCTGCTTGATGGTTTTCCACGTACAGTTGCGCAGGCTGAAGCATTAGATGCGTTGCTTGCGGACATGGGACGGAAAATAGAGCATGTACTCAACATCAAAGTAGACAAAGATGAGCTTGTCGCAAGATTGACCGGTCGCAGAATTTGCAAAGTATGCGGCACATCCTACCACTTGCAATTCAACCCACCGAAGGTTGAAGGCGTTTGTGATAAGGATGGCGGGGAACTTTATCAGCGAGCGGATGACAATCCGGAAACTGTCACGAACCGTCTGGAAGTAAATATGAATCAAACAGCACCGCTGCTAGCATTCTATGATGCAAAAGGCGTGTTGACGAACATAGATGGGCAACAGAACATCAATGATGTTTTTGAAGATTTGGACGCTATCTTGCAAGGGAGCGGACAGTAATCCTTTCCGGGCGCAATCCATGCACGCCATATTGTGGGCAGCATCGCCCTGTTGCGCGGAAAGAACGCTCAACTTCGTTCTTATATGAATGAAGACAGTGCCTCTGGCGGTTGCCAAATTTTCTTTTACATGAAATTGGGCGCAATTACGTCGAGGCGTAATTGAATTAGCGAGCTGCAAAAGCATATGGTGCCCGGTATAGGTACTGGTTGATTTCCGATCATGATACAGTTCGTAAACTCGGCAAATGCATGTGTCCAACAAAATGGGTATAATGTAGATGTCAAAAGAACAGTATCCTAACATTGGAACTCACCAACGGCTATTCCTGTTGATCGTGTCTTTTCCGATGGAGCATTCCATTTAAAGTCGGGGACTGACGTACGGGAAACAAAATGTGACAGACGTCTTTCGAACATCACTCATGCAATCCGGACATATGTTGAAGGAAGCTTTGAAGGCGACTGCTGCCGCTCGATGGTTAGGACCTTTATTGGATATAGAAGGGAGACAGGATTGATGGCGAAGGACGACGTAATTGAAGTTGAAGGAACCGTAGTCGAAACGTTGCCGAACGCGATGTTCAAGGTTGAATTGGAAAATGGTCATACGATTCTTGCACACGTTTCAGGCAAGATTCGCATGCATTTCATCCGCATCCTACCTGGCGACAAAGTGACGATGGAACTTTCGCCTTATGATTTAACACGCGGTCGTATCACATACCGTTTCAAATAAACTTTTGCAACTCCGGAATATTGAAGGAGGTTGGGTAAGATGAAAGTAAGACCATCTGTAAAACCGATCTGCGAAAAATGTAAAGTTATTCGCAGACGCGGCCGAGTAATGGTAATCTGTGAAAATCCAAAACATAAACAACGACAAGGTTAATACAAAGGGAGGTGCACAATCTATATGGCACGTATTGCTGGTGTAGACGTACCGCGCGATAAGCGCGTTGTCATTTCATTGACATACATTTATGGAATCGGTAAAACAACTGCACAAAAAGTTCTTGCGGCTGCAGGCGTTTCAGAAGAAACTCGCGTTCGTGATCTAACGGATGCAGAACTTGATAAAATTCGTGAACAAATTGATGCGTTAAAAGTTGAAGGGGATCTTCGCCGTGAAACTTCACTTAACATCAAACGTTTGATGGAAATCGGAAGCTTCCGTGGAATCCGTCACCGTCGCGGTCTTCCTGTTCGCGGACAAAACACGAAAAACAATGCACGTACACGTAAAGGTCCTAAACGGACAGTTGCTAACAAAAAGAAATAATAGGTAAAGGAGGTTTTTCGTAGACATGGCACGTAAACAACAAACACGTAAACGTCGTGTGAAAAAGAATATTGAAACTGGTATCGCGCATATCCGTTCAACATTCAACAATACAATCGTTACGATCACTGATAGCCACGGGAATGCCCTTTCTTGGTCTAGTGCTGGTGCACTTGGATTCCGTGGATCTCGTAAATCAACTCCGTTTGCTGCACAAATGGCTGCAGAAACTGCTGCAAAAGCTTCAATGGAACATGGTTTGAAATCATTGGAAGTTACAGTTAAAGGACCTGGCGCAGGACGTGAAGCTGCAATTCGTTCTTTGCAAGCTGCTGGTCTTGAAGTAACTGCAATCAGAGACGTTACTCCAGTTCCTCACAACGGTTGCCGCCCGCCAAAACGTCGTCGTGTGTAATGGTTTGTTCTCCAATTGATTGAAAAACACAATTTATGGCAAAACTGAATTGTGTGATTACATTTTGCTGTTTTTGATGATCGATTTCAATATGGAACGGCCTATACATTAGACGTTTGAAGGAGGGTAAATGAATGATCGAGATTGAAAAACCGAAGATTGAAACAGTTATGATCAGTGAAGATTCCAAGTTCGGTAAATTTATTATCGAACCATTGGAGCGTGGATATGGAAACACTTTAGGGAATTCCTTGCGCCGCATTCTTCTTTCCTCATTGCCAGGGGCTGCCGTGACATCTATCCAGATCGACGGTGTTCTTCATGAATTCTCTACAATTGAAGGTGTCTTTGAAGACGTTGCAACAATTATTTTGAATGTGAAGAAACTTGCTCTCAAAATCTATTCAGATGATGAGAAAGTGATTGAAATAGATGTAAAAGGCGAAGGTACAGTAACGGCTGCGGATATTACTCACGACAGTGATGTAGAAATCCTAAATCCGGATCTTCATATTGCTACGCTTGGTAAAAATGGACATCTGCGTATGCGCATGTACGCCGTACGTGGGCGAGGATATGCACCTTCCGATCAAAACAAACGTGAGGATCTTGCGATTGGTGTTATTCCGATCGACTCTATTTACACTCCAGTTTCACGCGTCAATTTCCAAGTCGAGAACACTCGTGTAGGTCAGAGCACGAACTTTGACAAGTTGACGTTTGACGTTTGGACAGATGGCAGCATCGGTCCGAAAGAAGCTGTTTCGCTCGGAGCAAAAATCCTGACGGAGCATCTGAACATATTTGTCGGAATGACTGATGAAGCACAAGCTGCGGAAATCATGGTGGAAAAAGAAGAAGATCAGAAAGAGAAAGTGCTTGAGATGACGATCGAAGAGCTTGACCTTTCCGTGAGATCTTATAACTGCCTGAAACGCGCAGGCATCAATACGGTCTTGGAGCTTGCAAATAAGTCTGAGGACGAAATGATGAAAGTGCGTAATCTTGGCCGTAAATCACTTGAAGAAGTGAAGGCGAAATTGGACGAGTTGAACCTCGAGTTGCGCTCGGAAGATTAACAACATATAGATTGAAGGAGGGAAACTTCTATGGCATACAGAAAACTTGGACGTACAAGTTCACAACGTAAAGCGATGCTACGCGATTTGGCGACAGATCTTATCGTACATGAGCGCATCCAAACAACTGAAGCACGTGCAAAAGAATTGCGTTCAGTTGTTGAAAAGATGATTACGCTTGGTAAACGTGGTGATTTGCACGCACGTCGTCAAGCTGCTGAGTTCATTCGTCGTGAAGTTGTAAAAACTGCTGACGAGGAAGGCAACGAGAAAGAAATCTTTGCACTTCAAAAATTATTTGATAACGTTGCACCACGCTATGCAGACCGCCAAGGTGGTTACACACGTATCATGAAAATGGGACCTCGCCGCGGTGACGGAGCACCTGTCGTCGTAATTGAACTTGTTTAATTCAAAAGCTGACGGTTTCAATGCTTATAGTTGGACGCATTGAATGGATTTATCCATAAACTTGTTGGTCTATTGAAACAAAGAAGAGTTAGGTTCTTTGAAGGGTGTGTCTGTCGTACGCACAGCCACACCCTTTTTTTATACTTATGATTTATACGACAATATTAAAAGCTGAGTGTTATGATTGACGGCCATTGCCGATTGGTCTAGCTCTACGTACCTCGTCCGCTGATTCGGATTGAGCACCCGGTTCAGAATAGATATGAGCGCATTTCTTCGGATGAGGTGCGCGCTTTTTTTATTTATATACATACTTGAGTTAATTTCGAAGCAATCTTTTTCAATACAAAATCCAAATACATTTGATTTTTAATGGTCGATTTCTACGTATATGGCTTTATTTTTTTCTTTCAATCAATAATCGGTCATTAAAGAAGAAATATGAATTGACGTTCAGAAACAAGTCGTTATGAAATTTACTCAACTATGTATATAAAGCAATTAATAAAGTAAATGGTTTTCATTACAGGCGGATGCTTTCTGCGGGCATGGCTTCCGTAGCTATCTTTAAATGTGCGTATTTTTCTTTCTATCAAGTAATTACGAAGTCAAGTTTCATACATAATTTCGAAAACAACGGGGGTGACCGGATTGAAAGAAATTTTATCGATGGATCATGTGACATTTGCATATGACAGCGAAGAGGGAAACAGTAGGAATGCAGTTGAGAATATAAGTTTTACAGTAAATGACGGAGAGTGGATTGCGATTGTTGGCCATAATGGCTCTGGTAAATCCACGCTTGCCAAATTGATGATCGGCTTGATGTTCCCAAAAGAAGGTACGATTAAAGTTTTTTTAGAAGAATTAAAAGATGAGAATCTATGGGATATCCGTTCGCAAATGGGCATTGTTTTCCAAAATCCCGACAATCAATTTGTTGGCTCTACTGTACAGGACGATGTCGCGTTCGCTTTAGAGAACAATGGCGTGCCTTTTGAAGAAATGGTGCCACGTGTACACGAAGCTTTGTCCCAAGTGAAAATGGACCAATTCATGAATCATGAACCGCATCATTTATCTGGAGGTCAGAAACAGCGTGTGGCGATTGCCGGTGCATTAGCTTTGCAGCCAAAGCTATTAATTTTGGACGAGGCGACTTCCATGTTGGACCCGCAAGGACGGGAGGAAGTGATTGGAGTGGTCGGGGAGCTTAGGCGGCAAACCGGTTTAACGGTTATCTCCATTACACATGACCTTGAGGAAGTGTTACTGGCAGACCGGGTGATCGTCATGAACCAAGGGAAAATGTTAAGGTCAGGGAAGCCAGAAGAAATTTTCGCTCATGGTGATGAGCTGGAGTCGATCGGCTTGGACTTGCCATTTGCGCAAAGAATATCCCGTATGCTGCGCAAAGACGGTCTAAACATCAAAGGGGAACATATGACAGAAGAAGAGTTGGTGAATGAATTATGGACATCGCACTTCAACAAGTAGAATATTCGTATGCCAAAGGGACGCCATTCGAGAAAAGAGCTTTATATGAGGTGAATGCTGTTATTCCTTCCAATTCATATACTGCGATTATTGGTCATACAGGCTCCGGCAAGTCGACGTTGCTGCTCCATTTAAATGGTTTATTGAAACCGACTGAAGGGGAAGTGCGCATCGGTGACCTGACAATTACCTCTGAGACGAAGGGGAAGGCCTTGAAGGATGTCCGGAAGCATGTCGGCATTGTTTTTCAGTTTCCTGAACATCAACTCTTCGAGGAAACCGTTGAAAAGGATATAATGTTTGGACCAATGAATTTTGGTGTGCCGGAAGAGGAAGCAAGGCGGCGAGCTTTGGAATTGATCGAGCTTTTAGGGTTGCCTTCTGATGTCTCTCAGAAGTCACCGTTCGAATTGTCGGGTGGGCAAATGCGGCGTGTTGCGATTGCAGGCGTACTTGCTTTTAAGCCATCCATCCTTATATTGGACGAGCCCACTGCAGGGCTCGATCCAAGAGGTCGTAAAGAGATTATGGAATTATTTGCGCGGCTTCATAAAGAAGAAGGTCTCACAACGATCCTTGTTACTCATAGTATGGAGGATGCGGCACGCTACGCTGATCAGATTATCGTCATGCACGAAGGGCGCTCTGTGCTCTCAGGAACGCCTGAAGAAGTGTTTGCAGAGGAAGAGCTGCTTTCCTCCTTCCGCCTTGGCCTGCCGCGTTCTGTAG
Organism: Sporosarcina contaminans; assembly: GCF_042679045.1. Lineage (NCBI taxonomy): Bacteria > Bacillati > Bacillota > Bacilli > Caryophanales > Caryophanaceae > Sporosarcina > Sporosarcina contaminans. The sequence continues at coordinate 65,367 of NZ_JBHTLT010000134.1, forward strand.
CCTTTCAGCGTGATGTCGAGAAACTTATCGGTAAACCGCTCGGCGGTATTGCGCTAACAGAAGAGCAACTATCTGCTTCCATCGCGGCTGCATTGAAGGAAGAAGGTGGCCAATAGTGTTGGAAAAAATGATTTTTGGAAGGTATGTGCCGGGTGACTCATTCGTCCATCGGCTCGATCCGCGTTCCAAATTAATATTCGTTTTTTTATTTATCGTCGCAGTTTTTTTAGCAAATAATACTGCAACGTATGTCATTTTATTGGCGTTTACATTAATCGTTATCCTATCATCGCGCATTCGTCCTTATTTTTTATTTAACGGATTAAAGCCGATTCTATTTTTAATTATTTTCACCTTGCTCATGCATATTATTTTTACTAAAGAAGGAGCATTGGTGTTCGAGTGGAAGTTCATCCGAATTTATGAGGAAGGGATTCGACAAGGGATTTACATATCGGTCCGTTTTTTAGTGTTGGTGCTTATAACGACTGTATTGACGCTAACGACTTCACCGATTTCCATTACGGACGGCATGGAAACATTGCTAAATCCATTGAAGCGATTAAAATTACCGGTCCACGAGTTGGCGCTTATGATGTCGATTTCGCTCCGTTTTATTCCAACATTGATGGACGAGACGGATAAAATTATGAAGGCACAGTTGGCCCGTGGTTCCGATTTAACGAGCGGAACGATGAAAGAACGAATCAAGGCTGTGGTTCCGCTTTTAGTGCCATTATTCGTCAGCGCATTTAAACGGGCTGAAGATTTAGCGATTGCGATGGAAGTGCGTGGCTATCGTGGAGGAGAAGGAAGGACAAGGTATCGGCAATTGCAATGGGGCTGGCGGGACACGCTTATCCTTTTTGTATTTGCTGCACTCGTTGCAGCCTTGTTTTGGTTCAGGGGGTAAATTGAAATGAATCGAGTGAAAGCTACGGTCGCATATGATGGCACAAATTTTGCAGGCTATCAATTCCAACCCAAAATGCGCACTGTCCAATCAGAGATCGACAAGGCGCTCAGAAAGCTGCATAAAGATCCTGCCATTTACTCGGTAGCGAGCGGCAGAACGGATGCAGGTGTACATGCATGGGGCCAAGTGATCCATTTCGATACTCCACTTGAGTTGGAATTGGATCGGTGGCAAATGGCGTTAAATGTTTTGCTTCCAAAAGATATCCGTATTGTCGGAACGGAATATGTCGATGATGAGTTCCACGCGCGCTATTCAGCGACCGGGAAGACGTATATGTTCAAGTGGTCGTATAGCGAAGTACAAAGCCCTTTTGATCGGAATTATTCCGTCCATTTAGGGAAGTGGCGACCAGATATCGAGCGTATGCGGGAAGCAGCACACTATTTTATTGGCACGCATGATTTTACGAGCTTTTGCTCATCGAAAACAGCGACATCGACGAAAGTGCGTACAGTTCGTGAATTGACGCTTACGAAGAGGGATGAAGAGCTGATTATGATGATTGAAGGAAACGGCTTTTTATACAATATGGTGCGCACTATAGCGGGGATGCTGTTCGCAGTTGGAATCGGCTGGAACGACCCTGAAGATATGAAGAAAATCATCGAAGCAAAAGATCGCAAAAAAGCGGGTAAAACTGCGCCAGCTCACGGTTTGTACTTGATGAGTGTGACATATGATGACTGAGCCAACTTTTCCAGGTGTTTTCTATGAAAATGCTTGACTTAAAGCGGTAAACGATATAAGATGGTAAATGGTATTTCAATAACCCCACAATAAGCCCCGGAAAGTTTATTTGTGTTTAGGGATAGAGAAAACGGAACAATTTGATTTGAAAACTTAGGAGGAAACAACACATGCGTACAACATTCATGGCTAAAGGTCACGAAGTAGAGCGTAAATGGCTCGTTGTCGACGCTGAAGGACAGACGCTTGGACGTCTTGCTTCTGAAGTTGCATCTATTTTGCGCGGCAAAAACAAGCCAACGTTCACGCCACACGTTGACACTGGCGATCACGTAATCATTATCAATGCTGAAAAAATCCAATTGACTGGCAATAAATTAAACGACAAAATCTACTACCGTCACACGAACCACCCAGGCGGTATCAAGTCTCGTACAGCGCTTGAAATGCGTACAAACTACCCAACAAAAATGTTGGAACTAGCAGTAAAAGGCATGCTTCCAAAAGGTCCATTAGGTCGTCAAACGATCAAAAAACTTCATGTTTACGCTGGACCGGAACATCCACATGCGGCACAAAAACCAGAAGCATATGAGCTTCGCGGATAATTAAGAGGAGGAAACACTTTTGGCACAAGTACAATATATCGGCACTGGCCGTCGTAAAAGCTCAGTAGCTCGTGTACGTCTCGTACCTGGCGATGGAAAAATCGTCGTAAACAAACGCGACGTAGAAGACTACGTACCATTCGAAACACTTCGTGAAGTGATTAAACAACCACTCGTGGCAACTCAAACTCTTGGCAGCTACGATATCCATGTAAACGTCCACGGCGGCGGTTACACTGGTCAAGCAGGCGCAATCCGTCACGGTGTTGCTCGTGCACTTCTTAACGTAGACCCTGACTTCCGTGCTCCATTGAAAGCAGCAGGTCTTCTAACACGTGACGCACGCATGAAAGAACGTAAGAAATACGGTCTTAAAGGCGCTCGTCGTGCACCACAATTTTCAAAACGTTAATATTGGCTACATGCCGATGTTTACAGCCTCTTCCCGAGAGAATCGGGAAGGGGTTTTTTTATGCCAAAATTCTCAATGCTAAGACACAGACAATAACTCCAAAAATAGATGAGACACGAAATAGGCTCATCTTTTTTTATAAAAGGGATGACTCGACAGCATAAGATACTACTGTACCAATTCCTGTCCACACAGAAAAGGCAACGGATAGATCAATGGTTTCCATGGCGCTTGATGGAGAAGCTAATAATAAATCCACCATTTAAGATGAAATTATGAAACGGAGATCGGAACAATTGAGAAATAGAAAAGCAATGCAAAATCCTTGTAATATATTATCCAATAATCGGCTAATGGAATAAAGTTTTGTGAGTTGTTTCCCAATAGTAGATGTGGATAGTAGGGTTATTCTTATTACTGAAATTAAGAAAATTGAAACTACGGACATGCTTGATACGTAGTATAACATTACCACATTAATTATAGGGGGATATTCTCAAATGAGTTCTTCGAAATTCAGTGTCAGTCGGCTGCTTTTGTACTTTGTGCTCGTATCACTATTTCTATTTGTATCGGGAAATGTTGTCGGACGATATTTGGTAGAAACTCAAGGTATAGATAAACAAAAAGCCGTGCTTTTACAAGGTGTAATTTTTACGGGGTTAACGCTTGTTGTAATGTTTATACTGAAAAGAAAAAATCCAGACCTGTTCAAAAATATTGGTTTGAAGGGCGTGAATTCATCATCTAAGTTGTTGGTCGGAATTGCATTGCCTTTTATTTTACTCGTATCAGGCATTTTTACAGCTTATTTATTTGGAGGCATAGAAAATGTCAGCTTGAACTTAACGACAAATGTTATCATTGCTATTTTAATCAATTCAGTGACGGCATTTATGTATGAGGCGTTTCCAGAAGAAGTTTTTATCCGTGGACTAATATTTGAAGAGTTGCATAAGAAATATCGATTTCTCATCTCTTTGATTTTACAACCGTTAATTTTCATTTGTGTGCCGATTATGGTGATGGGTATTGAGTCAATATTCTTTGGTGATCCATTTGCAGTAACTATAGACTATTTTATTTTACTCTTTACTTTTGGAATTGCTCTACAGCTATATAGAAAGTATACAGGAACACTATGGATGAGTATTATCTTTCATATTGTTTATCTTGAAGTGGCTAGATATATCTCAATAGGAGGCATGTATGACTCAGATGTTGCTCTATTAAAGTTTGATGAGGCATTTGGGGGATTTATGACACTATACTTGTCTTTTCTGTTTATAGTGATATTAAGTGTGGTAGTGTTGTCAGTTTTGTTACTAATTGACAAAAGAAAAAATAAGGAAGTACTTTATTAAGAAAAATTTAAGAATTACCCTACTCTTTTTTTAAGAAGTTTTAGCTACTCTTTTAATGTAGGAGAAATAGGAGGTAGCTTAAAAATGAAGAAGTGGGGCTTTTTAGTTTTATTAATAGCGTGCTTGTGTTTTGTTTTCATAAAAAATGGCTCTTTTTTCGAACCAAAAGCAGATGTTCCAAACGTAGAAGTAGAGGAAAATGATCAAGGAGAGGATATTGATAATATCCAAACTATAAAGATTACAGAAGAACAAATTTATCAAGGGGATCTGCTTTTAGTCAATAGTGAATATCCTGTTCGCCAAGAAGGTATAAAATCCGATGTCGTCAATCTTTTTACACAAAATGAGTTGGTAAAGGGATACGGATTGTTGTATAACGATACTTATTTGTCAGAGGAGATCGCACATAAATTTTCAAAAATGATTGCTTCCGCAAAAAAAGAAGGAGTTGATAATTTCTGGATTACTAGTGGCTACCGCAACTTTGATGAGCAAAGAAAACTTTATAAAGAAATGGGCCCTGATGCTGCTTTGCCTGCCGGATATAGCGAACATAATTTGGGGTTATCGCTTGATGTTGGAACTACTCAAACGACGATGGCTAAAGCACCTGAAGGAGAGTGGATAGAAAAAAATGCTTGGAAACACGGGTTCATTTTACGATATCCACAAGATAAATCTGACATAACGGGCATACAATACGAACCATGGCATATCCGCTATGTTGGGTTGCCGCATAGTGCGATTATGAAGAAAAAGGATTTTGTTTTAGAAGAGTATTTAGATTACCTAAAGGAAAAAAAGAAGGTTTCGGTTATGGTCGAAGGAGAAAAATATACAGTTTCGTATTACCCTCTTTCAGAAAACATGATCATTAATACACCAAAAAACCAGGAATATGTAATTTCAGGTAACAATATGGATGGAGTCATTGTGACCGTTTATGAATGATAAGTGATTTCTTGAAATTAATTTAAGGAAGTGGTATTTGTGCTTGAAACTTACAAGACGATAACTGGGTTAAAATTCAAGTTGTTGAAGTCATAATAGGGCTTTTTTAAAAATAGAAGAGAAATTATTCAGCATTACACATAGAGCGGATGCTATTTATTCCATTCATACGAACGGAGAGGGTAAATCTAATAAAGTGTTTGGGGCAGTGGAGACTATCGTTTGGGATGTAGATACTATGGGAGATACATTATGGATTGCAATGATAGCAAATTATTCATGGGAAGAAATGAAGATTCAGCAGTGAAAACTTTTTAAACGATCAGCGCGGATATAGTGGAAAATGACAAAGAATCCATTACAATGGATTCTTTATCTTTTTCTTTATTCACCTAAAATATTTCGTCTCGCTTACATTGTCAATTCATAAGACAAGAATTCGGAACGTTGACTTTCACGCTTGTCGAGCATAATCTGTTCCGGCTGAATGCCTTGCTCACGTAGTACTTCAATGTTCTGCATGAGGAATTCATCGCTGCCGACAATATAGAACAGGCCATCCTTATCCGCGGCAAGTTTTTTTACTTCTTCATAGTAGTCTTTACGGTTATCGACGAACTGTGATGTGAATTTTTTGTCAGGTGCGGATTCAAAAATACTTTTGAATAAGTAGTCTCTTGATGAATCGATGTTCAAAGAATGAATTTGATTGACATTATCAGCACGATCAAAATAATCAAGTACAAGCGGTCTGAAAGTGGCTAGACCAACACCAGAGGATAGCAGGTACACGTTTTTATCTTCTCTTTTGAGCGGTACATTCGAATGAATTTTAAAGATCGCAACCTCATCGCCGACTCCAAGGTTTCTTAAAATCGATTTGAACAGAGAGCACTGCTCACGAATGCGAGTTGTAATACCGATTGAATTTTCGTGTGGCAAAGTGGAAATTGACATATGGCGAATCAAACTGCGATTTGGCTTATCTCCAGCATTAAAACCTTCCAATGCCAAGTGAATATGGGCGCCTTCTTCCCATGTTACGCCTTCCGGACAGTCGAGCAAGTATGTTTTCACCTCAGGTGTTTCTTCAATGATCTTATTTATTTTCGTCCAGTATATTTGCATTCAATATCCTCCTGACTCAATTTAATGTATCGTTACTACCTACTATACAATAATTGATAATGATTATCAATTAAAGGGGTTGATTATTTCAGATAATTTATGTGGTGTTAATATAAAGGCATTTTAAATAGCTTTGAAATTGTAACTTTCAACCTTTTCAATCGTATAAATAATAACAATATTATTAAGTTTTAAAGGGGATGAGAGCATGATAAGCGAAATGATTATGGCTGTTATTTTTATGATCCCATTATATGCATTCTTTATTTGGACTTATAGTTGCCCGGAAGATAGTTTTTTATTTGGAAGGCGCTGGATGTTTGAGGAAGAACCCGAGGTATCTCCATATGTAATCCGTTATTTAAAATTCGCATCAATTTCCGCCATGATTGGCACACCGATTATTATCATTAGTATTTTTTTAAGCCAATCAGCTTTCGGACTTTCTATAGTTGTCTTTCTATTTGTCCTTGTTGTAGGGGCGGCGATCATATTTACAAGGAACAGTAAGCGATAGTGTGATTAATAGATAGTTAATTCACAATGAAATGATGTAAGCGCCGCCGTTAATAAGAAATGCTATTTTATTAAATAAGATCATTTGCCGAATAAATACGGAAAAATATCGTTAAGATTAAGAAAAGAAGAGATGAAACACCTACAAAAGTGGAGATTTTCACCAATGATATAGGGGAGAGGCAGACCTACGATGGAACAAATAAAAATCGCTTTCCATGAAAGCTTAATGATGGCATAGAAAAGAAATAACAGTAAATTGAACTGCCTATACTATTCAACCTACCTGAATCCCTCTTACTATCATGAATGATCCGTTAGCTTACTTTTTATATAAATAAGAGAAGCCCCCGTAAAGGAAAAGGGCAATTCGTGTTGTAATATAAATGGAGAATTCCAATGAAGTATATTTTCTTTCCCGCAAAATCTCTTTAAAAAATCGCTGATATGTGAAACAGGCTATCCAAAGGAATAATTGTTGTCGATAGGCTCCTAATTGATGATTTTTTTCCGCATAAAAAAGAAATAGCAAGCTGTAACTCATATAATATCTATGCCAATTGCGATTAAAATAGGAGACATTTATTTTACACTTCGATCACAACCTATTGAATGGGCTTTTAAATCAGAAATAATCAATACATTTTGCACAATTTGCTTTTGATCTATAATATTTGAGTTCTCAATTAAATCAAACGATACTATCTGACCTTGTTTAAGAAAACTAAATCCTTCCGAAATTCTTTCGTGATCAGGTGAGATTGAACTAAAATGGATAAACCATCAAGCATAATACGCCCGTATCCCTTATCCTGATCAAACCACTTAACAATACCTTCTCTCCTCATATCTTTTGAATACTCTTTCAATTTTTTATATGCTTTCAAAAGAAGTATTGACATAACCAAATTCATTAAAATTAAATAGATGAACACTAACCGGATAGATGCTCCGAAGGCAAGTAACCTTCTGAGGAAAGACAATCCGGTTCTTAAGAGGTATTATATAAGAGATTGTTAAAAAAATAATGGAAGTGGGATATACGTGGCGATCATCCAAGATTTGTTTAGCTTTATACTTCATATTGATGAGCATCTAGTGGAAATTATTCAGAAGTTCGGTTTTGGCACTTACTTTATTCTATTTTTAATTGTTTTTGTTGAGACGGGCATTGTTATTTTTCCATTTCTTCCGGGAGATTCACTATTGTTTGCGGGCGGAACGTTTGCTGCGGTCGGTGCTTTGGATTTAGGTCTATTGCTCATTATCTTTTTTGCAGCGGCTGTAATTGGCGATACGGTTAACTATCATATTGGTAAAAAAGTTGGAACAACGATAAAGCCGGGCAGTTTTTTAGGCAAATTAATCAACCAAGAAAAAATGAATAAAGCAGAAAGATTTTTTAACAAACATGGCGGGAAAACCATTGCACTTGCCAGATTCATGCCATTTATTCGTACGTTCATCCCTTTTGTGGCAGGAGCCAGCCGAATGAACTATCGATATTTTTTAATTTATAACATAATCGGAGCAGCCATATGGATAGGTACATGTACGATAACGGGTTATTTCTTTGGGAACATCCCAATTATAAAAAATAACTTCTCAACTGTTATTTTAGCCATTATCTTTTTGTCGGTACTGCCAGCTATGATCGGGGTAGCAAAAGAACATTTAAAGAATAGAAAAAAGCTTGCATAAGCCATAAAAGAGAAGATGATCCTTCTATAGGATGATTGAGTAAGAGAATAAAAAGGGGCTGTCCAGAAAGTCAGTGAAAACTGATTTTCTGTGATAGTCCCTTTCTGGTTGGAGAATAAATGGGGAACCCCTGACAACCGTCGC
>NZ_JBHTLT010000135.1:0-82378 GCF_042679045.1 Sporosarcina contaminans
TGCGAGGTTTATTTGCCATACCTAAAAAACATGGATATCAGAAACTAATACAATTAAATTTCCAATTCACTCGATTTTGGTCCTTGACTTATTACCACTGGGCTTAATGTCGTTTGTCTAGTATACGCAAGCGCTTTATGATGGAATAGTACTCATGCTATGTTTTGTAAAACGGAAAGATTAATTGTTCGGGAGAAGTTGTCTCCCTTTATTATGAGCAGGTGTTGATGAGAGGAGGGGTTCGGTTGTTTTTAAAAAGGATTACAGTATTAGAAAATGAAGTGGAAAGGATAGATTATCCCTTTTCAATTCCATCAATTCGTTCATTGAAACAGTTGGATTTGACAAGCAATGTAACATTTTTTGTCGGGGAGAATGGCTCTGGAAAGTCAACTTTGCTTGAAGGAATTGCTGATCGATGTGATTTCAATACTGCTGGTGGCGGAAGGCAAAATACATATGATGTCTATGCGGCTGAAAGTGCATTAGGGAAATATTTAAGACTATCCTGGATGCCGAAAGTAACGAATGGATTCTTTTTGAGGGCGGAATCATTTTATCAGTTTGCTACACATATTGATGAAATTGGAGCTTCATTGCATAACTATGGCGGTAAGTCGCTCCACCAACAATTACACGGTGAATCATTTATTTCATTGTTCCAAAATCGTTTTAAAGGGAAAGGAATTTATCTTTTGGATGAACCGGAAGCAGCATTATCACCAGCGAGACAGTTGGCTTTCATGCGCATACTGCATGATTTGGTGAATGAAAAGGAATGTCAATTTATCATCGCGACACATTCACCAATTTTATTAGGATACAATGGTGCAAAGATTTATAGTTTTGATAACGGAGAAATTACCGAAATTGCCTATGAACAAACGGATCATTACCAAATTACGAAATACTTTTTGAACCATCGCGAGAAATTTTTGAAAGACTTGTTGGAAGAGTGATAAAATTGAATGTGTAAAAAGTATTTGGAGGTGGAAAGTATGGGAGAAATTTTGCACGCAATTCAAGATAAGTATCCGGACGATTTTGCATGGTGCTATGGATGCGGAAGATTAAATGGGGATGGCCATCATTTCAGAACAGGATGGGATGGTGACAAGACGATTACTTACTTTAAGCCGGGAGAAGAGCATAAGGCAATACCGGGGTTTGTCTACGGAGGGGTCATTGCATCGCTCATAGATTGCCATGGGACAGGATCGTGTGCTTTAGCGCTTCATCGCAAAAATGGCTACGAACCAAATGAAGACGAAGAGGTCCCTCGATTTGTAACTGCTTCATTGCATGTCGATTATTTAAGTCCGACGCCGATAGGAACTTTATTGAAAGCTGTCGGTACAGTAGAAGAAATCCATCCGAAAAAGTGGAAAGTGGCTGTTGAAGTTTTTGCGGATGAAAAGCTTTGCGCGACTGGACAAGTCATTGGAGTTGTGATGCCATCAACTTTTGCAACAAAAAAATAAGTTGTCTTCTAATAAGTTTGAATTATTGGTAACTTTACTTCTCAATTATTTGTATATAGAAATACAAGAGGTCGATCGAAAAGAAGCGACTTGGTAAATGGGTTATGGCTGTTCGTTTTTTTTCGATGATAGCTGGCCATTCTTGAAATAATTGGGAAGTTGGTATTGCGATGTGAGTTGCACTATCTTTGCATGGAGTGCAGCTCATCGGAAAGAAAAATGTGAAGGAGGAGCAAAATGGGTTATGTCCTTGGAATTGTTGCAATTGTCATGTGTGTACCGATAACGGCAATTATTACAGATTATAAGCGTAAAATAATGAAATTCAAAGCTGATATGGTAAGGGAGGAAATTGAATTAGAAAAACTAAAACAGCAAAACTTTATTATGGAAACTGAGAAGATGAAATTGGAGTTGGAACAAATGAAATTAGATTATCAATCAGGCAAAAATGAAGTGTACAAAGTATAAAGAATCGGGTGAAAATGTATGTCAAATGATGAGAAGCCATACTATAACGATTTGATAGGCGATATGCTAAAGCGCAATGATGAAACTCAAGGAATGCAACATTTAAAAGGTGCAGGGAAGCCTTTGCCGAAAGAATATTTTTCAGGCGATACTTTTCAGCATTTCCAGCGCATTGCCAAAGATGCGGGCTATAAGCCACATTGGTTAAAATTGCAGCATGAGATTCGCGATGAATTGACTTCCATATCGGAAATATTAGAAGTGGAACCGCATACAGATGTAGAAAGTCGTATACAAAAACTAAACGAAAAAATCAGAGAGCATAATAAACATTGTCCCCCTCCAATGTTGAAAGGAACCGTTTCCCGTGGGACAATTAATGTTGCAAAAGGATATTGGATGTAATATGAAGGGGAGGGTATCATGAAAAGAAATTGGATTGGTTCACTCATTTTCGTAATTGCCCTCCTTATAGCAGGTGGTTGTTCATCTTCCCATGCTGAAAATGATGTTCATTGGAAAGAGGAAAGTTTTGCAGAAAGGCAGCAAGTTATTGAACTTCCCCAATTTACGATATCGCCAATCGATGAAATGGTCGAGCGGATGACGACTGAAGAAAAGGTTGGACAGCTTGTTATCGCCGGCATTGAAGGAACATCGTTTTCAGCAGAGCTGGAAGTTTTAATAAAAGAACATTATGTTGGTGGTGTTATTCTTTTAGGTAGAAATATCTCAACTGTTGAAAGCATTGTTAACTTGCTCAATGAAAGTAAAAAAGCGAATGAATTGAATAAGGTGCCTTTATTTTTATCGGTTGATGAAGAAGGAGGGCGCGTTTCAAGATTACCGAATGGGGTTGGAAAGCTGCCAAGCGCCAGATCGATCGGGGCGCTCAATGATGCTCAAGCCAATTACGATGCAGGAATTTATTTATCTGAAGTTCTCCATGAATTTGGATACAATATGAATTTTGCTCCTGTATTGGACGTATTCAGCAATCCGAAAAACACGGTTATCGGTGACCGTTCTTACGGAAGTGATCCAGCAAAAGTGGCGAAATTGGGGATTTCTACGATGCACGGAATGATGGATGGCGACATGATACCTGTCGTCAAGCATTTCCCGGGGCATGGTGATACGATTGTTGATTCACATGATGCAATGCCAGTCGTGAAGAAGGAAATGGAAGAATTGAAAAGGATGGAACTATACCCTTTTCAACAGGCGATTGACGATGGAGCAGAAGCGGTAATGGTATCACATGTGCTTTACTCAGATCTTGATGATAAGCGCGTCGCTTCACTATCTGATCGGATTATGTCGGATCTGCTTCGCACTGAAATGGGGTTTGATGGCGTCATTATAACGGATGACCTGACAATGAGCGCCATTTCAAATGACTATGCAATTTCGGATGCTGCTGTGCAATCCTTTAAGGCGGGCAGTGATGTGTTGCTGATCGCAGGTGATTTTGAAGAGCAGCTATTATCGATTTCGAAATTATTAGGCGCTATTGAGAGTGGAGAAATCTCTGAGGCGCGATTGAATGAAAGTGTAGAACGAATATTATCGTTGAAATATAAATATATAAAAGATGAAGAAATGCAAACCGCATTTGATGTGAAGAAGGTTAACGAACTGTACGAAGAATTTATGAGGCATTATTGAATAGTTTATTGATTTACTACACTAAAAAAATATATTGTGTGTCTAAAATTTGAAACTTCCTATTGTTTCACACGTAAATAGTATACAAAGAAAAACGGAGGAGGTTTTCATATGGAAAATACCGGATTGAAAGTATTAGTGCATGCAAGTGCATTTTTCGCACCCTTTTTAGTTCCTTTCATTCTTTATCTTGTCGTCGATGATGCGGAAGTGAAAAGACTATCCATTCAAGCGCTATTGTTCCAATTAGTGATGGGTGTACTCATTTTCATCTCGATCATTCTAATCATTTTCTTAATTGGTATCCCAATGGTTATTATTTTTGGGCTCATGACCATCATTATTCCAATTATCGGGATTGTAAAATCATTGCAAGGGGAAACATACTATTATCCGATTGTTGGAAGATGGATTTGATTGTTGCATACGTAAAAAAAGCATGGGGTCTCCCCGTGCTTTTTCTATGGACTTTTTAGTTTACAAACATCCTTTTGGAGTAAATCTACCATTCTATAGTCATGTTCGCCTAAACTAATGTATACTATAGTATAAATAGTATTTCGAAATTTCGGGAAAGGGGAGGAAAATGAAGTTAAAGTTTAATCTTGTCACTCAAATTTTTATTGCATTTGTATTGGCTATTATTTTAGGTAGTATTTTTGGAAGTTCGATTGATTTTTTGAAGCCTTTCGGTGATCTGTTCCTTCGGCTCATCAAATTCATAATTGCTCCGCTCATTTTATCAAGCTTAGTTGTTGGTGTAGCGAGCAGTTCCGATCCGAAACAGTTAGGCAGGATCGGAGCAAAAACAATCGTATATTATTTAGTGACAACTGCAATTGCGATTATTATTGGCCTCATTGTAGCTTTTGCTTTTTCTCCAGGGAAAGGGGTAGATGTTTCATCGGAAGGATTAGTTGCACCGGAGGTAGTGACTCAGGAACAGCAAGGCGTGATCACAACATTGTTGAATATCGTTCCTGACAATCCTTTTACATCTCTTTCAACAGGGAATATTTTGCAGGTAATTTTCTTTGCGTTATTTATTGGCATCGGCATTACACTTGTAGGCGAAAAGGCGAAGCCTGTTTTACAGTTTTTTGAAGGCTTTGCAGAAGTGATGTACAAAATTACTGGAATTGTCATGAAGGCTGCACCAATTGGGATTTTAGGATTATTAGCTCCAGTCATCGGACAATATGGCCTGTCTGTTTTATTGCCACTTGTTAAAGTTATTGTTGCGGTGTATTTCGCTTGTATTTTGCATGCCGTAGTCGTTTATTCGACTGCTGTGAAGACGTTCGGTAAAATGAATCCGCTTACATTTTTTAAAGGGATTTCCCCGGCAGCCCTCGTTGCATTTAGTACAGCAAGCAGTGCAGGAACTTTGCCAGTTACCATAAAAAATACGAATGAAAATTTAGGTGTTCCAAACAGGATTTCAAGCTTTGTTTTGCCGCTTGGCGCAACGATCAATATGGATGGAACGGCAATTTATCAAGGGGTAGCTGTCATCTTTATCGCCCAGTTTTATAATTTGGAGTTATCCTTCATGCAGTTATTGACAGTTGTTTTAATAACGGTATTAGCTTCAATTGGTACTGCGGGCGTTCCTGGAGCAGGGATGATTATGCTTGCGATGGTTTTAAGCTCAGTGAATATGCCGTTAGAAGGAATTGCTTTAATTGCGGGAATAGATAGAGTGTTAGATATGATGAGGACAACAGTAAATATTGTAGGAGATGCTTCAGCTGCTGTAGTAGTAGCGGGTACCGAAAAGGAAAGTGCACAACATTCCACATAAGTAAGGACAGGATTCCGTTTACTGGATCCTGTCCCAGACTGTAGATAAAGTAGTCTTTCACTTTGTCTACGGTCTTTTTAAGTTTTTTAGTTATGAAATAGATGTTTGCCCAGCTTGCGATTGTAGACGCTTGCCAAGGAAGGCAATCTAAGAACGTACCTAAGAACAATACGTCCTGTGGCAACGGTTGCCTGCTGGCTCCAACACTGTATGCGAACGTTTGTCAACAAGCTGGATTCTGTCCTTTTAATTGCTTACTTTATCGTGACAATCTATTTATGACGTCATTTACAACATCCTGAACGGATGCCCCTTCAATGCTGACCACTGGAAAATCGAATTGATCCACATTGACATCGCTTAGTGCACGTACGACACCCATGTCATAACCGTTCACGTTTTCGTCACTTTCAAACATCGTCACTTCATGCCCTTTTTCTTCCAAAGCCTGCTTAACATCTGTAAATGGTTGTTCTACAGCTATTTTTGCCATTTGTGGAACCTCCTAATTTTTAATGATTCTATACCGTATGTTTCCCTCGTGAGAGTCTATTAAACATAGGAAGCATTCGTGAATATCGTGCTATACAATTTATTTAAAAACATTGATGAAGAAAAAAATCATACTGACATGGCATGCAAAATGTCCTATTGGTTTACATGGTAATGTCAGTATGTATTCTCTTTTATGTAAAACAAGCGTGTCATGTCATTTCCCTGTACGTAAGTTTGTAAATCCTGACACTGCATCAATCAGCATAACGATAATCGCTGCGATCCCTAAAATAGTGAATAACCATTCGACTCGTCCTAATAGGTCTTCCGGAGATTGCTGAAAAATTTCAGAGAAAAAATGCGCAATATGAGGCTGCAATAATTGCGGGTTCATTAACATGACGAAGATGAGAAAGGCCCAAGAGATGTTAATGAATAAATTTCCGATCGCTAATCTTGCTGTCCATTTCGGAGCGCTAACTCTATAAGATTCCAAGACGATTTCAAGGGTTACCAATAATAATGAAGCTGGGACAAGAAACATCCCAGATAGTTGATTGGCAAGCGCCATGTTGGTTGTCAGCCCTTTCCTTTCTTTGTACATAGTGTACCCATTCTAAAGGAGGCGCTAAACAGCTCTATAAAATTGGTGGAAATTTCCTACAAAATTTTAGTAAGATGATGTATACTGATTCTATTCAAAAAATTTCAATAAAAAGAGTGGGGATCTATTTGGCAACTACGAAAAAATCACAAAGCTTTAACAACCCAGTGTATCCAATCATGTTTGCGATTGGAGGATGTCATTTGCTGAATGATACATTGCAGGCGGTCATTCCAGCGATGTTTCCAGTATTGGAGAAGGAGAGGGGCCTCAGCTTTACACAATTAGGCTTTATATTTTTTTCTTTGAACATGGTTGCTTCCGTTTTACAACCAGTCGTTGGATATTTTAGTGACCGAAAGCCAATGCCTTATGCACTTCCAATCGGCATGACTTTTTCGCTTATTGGTATGGCAGGTTTGTCAATTGCGCCAAATTATTGGCTAATCCTATTAGCCGTCATAATTTTAGGGTTTGGATCTGCGGTTTTTCATCCAGAAGGGTCAAGGGTGTCCTTTTTAGCTGCAGGATCAAAAAGAGGATTATCCCAATCGATTTATCAAGTTGGAGGAAACTCTGGACAAGCATTGGCGCCATTAATAAGTGCATTTGTTTTAGTGCCATTAGGGCAAAAAGGAGCCGCAGTTTTCATCGTGGTAGCCGCTGTCGGGATAATCATTTTATCCAAAATATCAGCATGGTATAAACGACAGTTAGAGTTGGAGAAGGAAAATAATCGTAAAAAAGTATTATTATCATCAATCGGTGATTTGACTAAGAAACAAATTACAATTGCACTTATTTTATTGATGGTCATTATTTTTGCAAGGTCATTTTATGTAACGAATGTAACGAGCTTTTACATATTTCATTTAATGGATCATTATGGATTAAAAATTGAAACAGGACAGCTGTATATTTTTCTTTTTATGGCATTAGGCGCTGCGGGAACATTTTTTGGCGGACCGATGGCAGATAGGATTGGCAGGAAAAAAGTTATCGTTCTGTCATTGTTAGTACCGTTGCCTTTATGTTTATTGCTCCCGCACGTACCTTTATGGTCGGTAGGAGTGCTGCTTGCGGTAATCGGATTTTTCATCATGCTCAGTTTTTCGGTGACAGTTATCTATGCGCAGGAATTGGTACCAAGTAAAATTGGCACAATGGCGGGTTTGACAGTTGGGCTTGCTTTTGGGATGGGCGCAATCGGAGCAGTTGCGATCGGTGTATTAATGGATACAATCGGTATATACCCGACGATGGTTATCGCATCGTTCCTACCATTTATTGGTTTGGTTGGATTGGCTCTGCCTCGAGATCAAAAAATAACTGCTGATGCACCTTCATCTTAATTTTAAATCCGCGTCTATTGCTATGGTCGGCAACATCTATTCAATAACTATGAACTTAAAAAGACTGTAGTCAAAGTGATGAAACACTTTGTCAACAGTTTGTGAGGTGATTTCCTTTTAAGGGAAATCATCTTTTTTGTGGTTGAGCGAGCAAACTTGAGAGCGGAGCGGTACATTTTATCTCTTCGAAGGATGTTATGCGCTATAATAGCAACGTTTTGCGTTGGTGGTGGAGTTTATACAGGTTTGGAGCAATTTATGCGCATAGATTTGAGATTTATGCATTGTATGAGAGAAATATACCATACGATGGATTCAAACTAAATTTGTTCTTTACATACGATTCTTGGAGGCGTATACTCTATTAGTTACTTAGGTAAATAAAAAGAGGTGAGCATGATGAATCCTTTAATACATGAGCTGTTTCAAAAAAGCAGATTTTTAAGTAAGGAATTAAATATGTTTTTGAAAATACATAAGCTTTTTGCGTCGCAATGGTCCGTCATCTACTGTGTTGATTTGCACGGCGAAATGACATTGACGCAAATTTGGAAGTATTTAAATGTTGAAGCGCCTACAATTACCCGCACTGTGAATCGCTTGGAGGAACTATGTTGGCTACGTACGAAGGAAGGAAAAGACAGGCGTGAAAAAGTTGTGGAATTAACGGAATTTGGCCTTGAACAGTTGGAGGCGGTCAAGAAATCCGTCATTGAATTTGAACAGCTTTATTTGAACAATTTATCGGATGAAGAGCAAGTTGCGTTAATCCGTTTATTGAGAAAATTGGACGAAAGAAAGGAAAATCTATTTGAATCATAAAGAACCAATTTGGACGAAACCTTTTATTAGTTTATTTCTAACGAATTTGTCTGTGTTCACCGTGTTTTACGGATTGGTTTCTACCCTTCCACTATATGCAAAAGATGCATTAAGTCGGACTGATGAAGAGGCTGGCCTATTAATGAGCGTGTTTTTATTATCGGCGATTGTCGTCCGACCATTTACAGGTAAATTGTTGGACTTGGCAGGCAAGCGCAAAATGCTTTGGATCGGTCTGTTTTTCTATTTGATTTGCACAATTTGCTATTATTTCATTACGCCATTTGGAGGATTGTTAGTGCTGCGGTTCATCCAAGGGGTATGGTTTAGTATTGTAACGACGGCAGCCGGTTCGATTGCAGCTGATCTTGTACCGGTCACACGGCGTGGAGCTGGATTAGGATACTTTGTCATGTCCACCAATTTAGCGGTCGTTGTCGGGCCGTTCGTCTCGTTATTCATCATCCAATCGTTTTCTTTTGACGTTTTATTCATCGTAATGAGTGTATTAATGTTACTTGGTGCAGCAGTTGCGCTTCTTATCCCGAGAATTGAAATAGAAAATGCACCTGCAGTTTCCAAACGCTTCACTTTCAATGATCTTTTCGAGAAGAAAGCATTGCGCGTAGCTTTTTTGGGAAGCATGATTGCATTTTCATATGCAAGTATCCTGTCTTATTTATCGATTTATGCACAGGAAAAAGGGTTGTTGACGCTGGCGAATTATTTCTTTTTAGTGTTCGCGGCTGTCATGCTTTTAACACGCCCATTTACAGGTAAAATATTTGATGAAAAGGGTCCCGCCTATATATTAATACCGGGCTTTATTTTATTCCTATGTGGGATGCTCATTTTATCCGTTATGGATTCAGGATTTGTTTTCTTATTGGCTGGAGCATTTGTTGGCCTTGGGTACGGGGCTTTAGTGCCGAGTTTGCAGACACTATCTATACAATCGACGTCAGTGGAGAGAAGCGGTTATGCAACAGCAACATTTTTTACGCTTTTTGATACAGGAATGGCAATTGGTTCTTATGTGTTAGGGATGGTTGCAATTTCCTTTGGTTATCAGAATGTTTACTTGCTTTCTGCATTGATCGTAGTCTTCGTCATTGCGTTATACTTATTCTCTCTAAAAAAATCATCCCGTTCTGCTTAAGGAAAGTGCAAAGAACAGCAGAACAAGAAGTGAAAAGAGATGTGGAAAATGTATCCTCATCTCTTTTCTATGCAAATTAGAGCTATTGATGCACCGAATGGATAGGTTTCTGCTTCGTTGATTGACTTTCTGCATGCTTTAAAGCAAATTTTCATTTATAGGTTGATAGTAGTCGCTCATGCATGCTTTGTTTATTGGAAAGTTATTCATTTTCATAGAGCCTTTTTAAAGCAGATTTGAATGATAGTTTAAGATTCGTTTCCGGTCGTATTTCTTTCGTTATTTGTTCGGCTTCATCCACACTGGTTGCTTTTTGGAGCTCTAATAAAGTTGCCGTAGCGACTGTGCCTGCTCGTCCTCTTCCAGTATTGCAATGAAAATAAATGTTTTTTCCTTCGTTATATGCCTTTACTACTTTATTGACAGCTTCTTTAATAGACTCATCCTGCTGTTCAGCGTCATCCAATAATGGCTGATGAACGCTTTTTTCACTTGCGAGGGGACCATTTACTTCCGCGCGCAAATCATAAATGACATCGATTTTTTCTTCTTTCAGAAGCTGGTCTATTGCATCGATGCCGCCAAAGAAGATTCGTTCTGGAATTAATGCTTTATATGCAGACAATTTTTTCTCCTCCTTTTTTCTTTCTGCAGGAATGTGGTAAACATGAAAACTATGTAGTTCAAGGCAATTCAATTGACCTCCATAAACTGCCCCTCCGTCAATTCCTATAATGTTATTGTTTCCGAAGAAGACCGTGAAATTATCTTCCTTATGTAGATAGTTTGTCGGTGTATGGCCAAAGATAACAGTCTTTTTTCCGCTATAGCCATTATGAAATTTTTCTCGAATCCAAATAAGTTCATGGGGATCGGTTTCTTCAATCGTTTTTTCAGGATTCAAGCCTGCATGTACGAAGATTATATCATCTTGTTCTATAATGCAATCAAGTGATTGGATGAACTGTAAATGTTCGTTTAACGGTTCTGATTGAAATATTGGTTTTTGGAATGGCTGATCATCGGGAAATTCAATCGTGTCTTCGATGACGCCATAACTTTTCAGTGTTTCAGCACCGCCGTTTCGCATCCAATGTTTCCAAGGTTTTTCTTCATCCGAAGTAAGCGCTTTGATCATCATATCTTCGTGATTGCCTTTTAAAACGAGTGCCCCTAACTGTTTAAGCTCCATGACCATTTCAAGCACCTTGCGAGAATTTGGTCCACGGTCCACGTAATCACCTAATAGGATTAATTGATCTTCGTTAGGATCATACTTCGCTTTACGCAGTAATTGTTGAAACATTACAGGTTCTCCATGAATATCGCTAATAACTAAAGTTCTTTTCTTATCCATACTTTGAGGATCCTTTCTTGAAGCATGTCGTACTTTTACATTACAATAGTGGTACGGTGAAGTAAACAGACAGTTATGAAAAGTAGGTGAGCTTATGTGCGGTCGTTTTACTCTATTTGCGCCTTATGAAGAAATAATGTACCGTTTTGAAATTGCATCTGCATTTGAAGCAACAGACTACGTGCCGAGTTATAATATTGCACCTTCTCAACAAGTTGTTGCTGTAATTAATGACGGTCAAAAAAATAGGCTTGGTTATTTACGATGGGGCCTCATCCCGCCTTGGGCGAAAGATGAAAAAATAGGTTATAAAATGATCAATGCGAGAGCGGAGACGATTGCAGAAAAGCCTTCTTTTCGCAACGCATTTAAAAGGAAACGGTGCATTTTGCCAGCAGATTCATTTTATGAGTGGCAAAGAAGAGATGGGCAAAAAATCCCGATGCGGATTAAATTGAAAGATGATGGCATTTTTGGGATCGCAGGATTATATGAGAAGTATGTAGCCCCATCCGGTATGATCATCCATACGTGCACTGCCATTACGACGGAGCCGAATGAGTTAATGAGACCGATCCACGATCGAATGCCTGTAATATTGCACAAAGAAGATGAGGCGATGTGGCTGGATCCAAAAAATAATGATATTCATTCATTGCAAAGCTTGTTGAAGCCGTTTAACGAGGAACAGATGGAGGCTTATATCGTCTCATCTCAAGTGAACTCTCCAAAAAATAATGAAAAAGCACTAATTATGCCGATATGCTAAAATAGCTGCCAACCAAGTCAAAAAAGTACGAAACTTGGTAGGCAGCTTTTCATGTAAATGCTATCATTCGATCGAGAGGGCTGTTCGGTTCAATAATATGTTGCAAATCTTTAATTGGAATCGGGAAATATGGGAAACCTGATGCGTAAGGAGAGATTTCATATAGTTGAAAATAGATGACGAGCGACGTATCAGCAATATAAAAATCTTGGTCGCTTCGTATCGTTTTGAATGGCGGATCTAAAAGATCGATGTTCCAATCCGCAATTCGTTTCCTAATGATGTCGGAAATGATGGAAACATAATTACTGTTCGACTTAAAAAGGTCTTTTAGCGAATAAAGCTTTCCTGTTGTCGTATCAAACGTCAATGATTTAACGACCGTCATACCGTGGGCGCCGCCGGTATAAGAGTACGTGATTAAGTTTAAGCTTAAAATATTTCTTTCGTTATTTTTAATTTCGAAATTAGAAATGAGCTCCACAAGGTTTTCGTCATAGAAGTTTTGGTCGACTAACAATGTGTTCAGCGCAGAAATAATTTGATGGTTCAATTCCCGTTGAACTTTTGCGTCTGTCATCTGAATGATTGCTGGATAATATACAGTCACTCTCGATGATGTGTTCGGAAGCTTTTTTGGCACAATGACTAAAGGAAGGTCCAAATGATCAACATCCTTTCTCCTCTTCCTAAGTTTTATACTATATGTATGTTATAAGCGGAACTATGACATTTAAATCTGCTCCTTAGGTGAGTGGAAACGATTCATTTTCAATATCAAAAGCAATGGTGTGCGGCACTTCTATGAGTTTTCAAATAAATAAATTTTTCTCTTTACAATTAGATTGCAATCGTTTATTATGGAATAAAGTTTCCCTCGGGAAACATACTTTTTTACACTAAAAGTTTCCTTAGGGAAACAATTGATGCATAGATGTTTAGAAAAGTTGTACAACGGAAAGTTTTATAGCATACGATAGAAGAAAATATTTCTAGATTGGATGGTGCTTATTATGGCCTGTAATATAGATGTTCAAGACTTGTACGTTTCTTATGATGGTAAAACTGCATTGAAAAATATAAATTTCAAAGTCGAAAGTGGAAAATTAGTTGGGATTATCGGTCCAAATGGAGCGGGAAAGTCAACGATGATGAAGGCAGTCTTAGGTTTAATTCCTAAGGATCAAGGTGTTGTTACGTTTGGAGGGGAGTCGATAAAAGAAGTGCGCAAAAAGGTCGCTTACGTTCCGCAACGAGCGACAATTGATTGGGATTTTCCAATTACTGTTCAAAATACAGTTTTGTTAGGAACGTATCCGCAGCTTGGACTTTTCCATCGTCCTCGAAAAGCGGATAAGGAATGGGCACTCGAATGCTTGGAAAAAGTCGGAATGGAAGCACTTGCGAAGCGGCAAATAGGCGAACTTTCCGGCGGTCAGCAGCAACGTGTTTTTTTGGCAAGGGCGTTAGCTCAAAAAGCAGATATGTTTTTTTTAGATGAACCATTTGTTGGGATTGATGTGACGAGTGAGGCATTGATTATCGGTATATTAAAAGAGCTGAGGGATGAAGGGAAAACAGTGTTTGTCGTACATCATGATTTGACGAAAGTCGAAGATTATTTTGATGAACTCATTTTGATTAATAAAGAATTGATCGGGGCGGGACCAGTTAAAAATGTTATGAAGCCAGAAATTATGAAAGCGGCCTATCAGTCGCAATATCAATTATGGGATACATTGGGGGTGACGATGTGAGCGATTTTATTTCAGATATCGCAACATATGAATTTTTGCAAAAAGCGTTGTTCACTTCTGTTATGGTTGGCATAATTTGTGGAGTAATTGGCTGCTTTATCATTTTGCGTGGGATGGCGCTCATGGGAGATGCAATTTCACACGCAATTTTGCCGGGAATTGCCGTTTCTTATATGATGGGGATCAATTATTTTTATGGAGCTGTTTTTACAGGGTTATTGACATCGGTAGGAATTGGTTTTATTTCACAAAATAGCCGGGTGAAAAGTGATTCTTCGATTGGGATCGTGTTCAGTTCGTTTTTCGCTTTAGGAATCATATTAATGGCGAAAGCGAAATCCTCCATTGATTTGACGAGTATTCTATTCGGGAATGTGCTTTCCGTCAGGTCATCTGATATGTGGATGACGTTGACGATTGGGGCAATTGTGTTGCTAATAGTCATTATGTTTTACAAGGAATTATTAGTGACTACATTTGATCCGACATTAGCTGCCTCCTATGGTTTGCCAAACCGCTTCATTCATTACGTGCTCATGATTCTTTTGACACTTGTTACCGTTGCCTCACTGCAGACGGTCGGCGTTATATTAGTCGTAGCGATGCTTATTACACCGGCGTCCACTGCTTATTTACTGACGAACCGTTTGTCGATTATGATTGCATTATCAGCAATATTTGGCGCTTTTTCGGCGGTTGTCGGGCTATATTTCAGTTTTGCGCACAATCTATCTTCGGGAGCAGTTATCGTATTAGTGACAACGGTTCTATTCGTCATTGCGTTTATCTTTTCGCCTAAGCAAGGAATATTATGGCGTTCATTGCGAGTTAGAAAAAATAAAAATGTTGCATCATTATGATTTGAAAAATTGAAAAGGGAGTTTTGTTGTATGTTGCGTAAGTTGATGAAAATCGGGATATTAACCATTGTTGCTGCTATCGCTCTTTCTGCGTGCGGCAATCGTGAGAAAAGCAATAGTTCTAAGGAAAAGGATGATCGCATTCATGTCGTTGCTACCTTTTCCATTCTCTATGATATTTTAAAAGAGGTTGGAGGAGAGCGTGTTGACGTCCATAGCATGGTTCCAATCGGCACCGATCCACATGAGTATGAGCCGCTTCCTGAAGATATTAAGAAAGCGACTGATGCCGATGCGCTTTTTTATAATGGGCTCAATTTGGAAGGCGGAAAAGCAGGTTGGTTTTTCAAGTTGGTCGACACAGTTCATAAAGATGAAAATGCTGTCTTCGAATTAATGGAAGGTGTAGAACCGAAGTATATTACGACGAATGAAGGTAGAGATGAAGCGATTAACCCCCATGCGTTTTTAGATCCGCTTGTTGGCGTCAAAATGGTGGAGAATGCAAGAGATGCGCTCATAAAAATTGATCCAGATGGTAAAGAAACTTATGAGCAAAATGCTAAGGCGCTATTGGATGAATTACATGAGATTGATGAGCTTTACAAAACAAAAATTGGTGAAATACCTGAAGAGCATCGCATTTTAGTAACGAGTGAACGAGCCTACCAATATATGGCGGATAGATATGGATTATTGGAAGGGTATATTTGGGATATCGATACGGAAGAAATCGGTACGCCGCATCAAATTAAAAACTTAGTGAATTTCATTAAAGAACATGATGTGCCCGCATTATTCGTAGAAACGAATGTTGACAAACGGCCAATGGAAACGGTCTCTAAGGAAACGAAAGTCAAGATTGCAGCCGAGCTCTATTCGGATGAATTAGGCAAGTCAGGTAGCGAAGGAGATACGTATCCGAAATTTTTGAGATATAATATTGAAAAAATTTATGAAGGATTGACGGAATAAGATTTGTCACTTTTGTGATTGATCCATATAAATCCTACAAAGCAGGACGTCGGCGGAAACCGGCGTCCTGTTCATTTTTTGCAATAGTTAGAGTGATTTATGCGCAATGAGCAGACGCTTATATGTGGTTTTCTTACGTTCTATAAGTGCGTAAACCCACATGGAGCCTCTGCGGGCATGAGTCCCAAGCCAGGAAACCCAGCCAATTGGGTTGGCTTGTTCCAACAAGGCTATCATGCCCGCTACTCCAAGTAAAGTTGTGCTTAGTGTGTTTCATGCGAATCCATACCCAATTTTGTCTTCGTTTGATCAAGTTTCTTCAAAAGGATCAACGTTGATTGGAGTATAAGTCGGCGACTCCGGCGGGAATAGCAAATGTTTTTCTGCGAGTAAAAGCGAAGCGTTAGGAGCATGAGCCTTGAGACACTACAGAGAGCGCAGCGGACGAGGAGGCTCAAGCCATGCTCGCGGAAGCTTCCGACTGAAACGGAAAACTACTTGGCGGGATAATGCGATAGTAGTTTTATGAATGGTTTTCACTAAAAACAGGCAAAAGGGAAAGTACTCAAGATTAAGGACTTGACTTTGCTAAAACGGTTTATGCGGCTTTTCTTAGGAATTATGAGATTAAAATACTGTTAATGTGCATGGAGGGGCATACAGAGAGTTAATTGGCAAAAATACGAATGCAAATTCGCATCATTGTCTTGTAGAATAGAAGTAAGTAATAAAAGGAAAGGGATGGGGCATGTGAAGCTTTTTCATACGGCGGACTGGCATTTAGGAAAAATTGTGTTGGGCGTCTATATGACGGATGGACAGCGGCATGTATTAGAGCAATTTATGGACGCAATTGAACAGGAAAAACCCGATGCGGTCATTATTGCTGGAGATTTGTTTGACCGTGCTGTGCCTCCGACAGAGGCGGTTGCGTTATTGGATGAAGTGCTGTGGAAAATTGTTAACGAACTAAAAACGCCTGTCATCGCAGTCGCAGGCAATCATGACAGTCCAAGTCGTTTGCAATTTGGCAGCAGACTTATGCAGACTAATGGTTTCTACATAGTTGGTCAGCTATCAAAAGAGTTGGAGCCTGTCATATTGGAAGACGAACATGGCGAAGTCCATTTTCATTTAATTCCGTATGCGGATCCTTCTGTCGTCCGATATGTTATGAGAGATGACAGCATTGCAGACCATCATCATGCAATGAAAAAAATCATTGAAGAGATTGAAAGAACAAAGGATCGTCACGCACGTCACGTATTTGTTGGACATGCATTTGTTACGACAAATGGCGAAGAAAAAGAAAACACGAGCGACTCGGAACGGCCTTTATCGATCGGAGGAGCGGAATATGTATCTGCGCAGCTATTTGAAGGTTTCCATTACACAGCTTTAGGGCATTTGCATCAAGCGCATTATGTTGGAAATGAAACGATTCGCTATGCAGGTTCTCCGATGAAATATTCGATCTCAGAAGAACGGCATCAGAAAGGTTTTTATATTGTTGATATCGATAAAGAGGGGCAGGTTGCAGTGGAGAAAAGAACGTTAACGCCATTGCATGATATGCGCTCAGTCATCGGAACAATCGATGAAATTCTTTCGCATTCGATTAATGAGGATTATGTATTTATAAAACTATTGGATGATACGCCAATTTTGAATCCTATGGAAAAAGTGAAATCCGTCTATCCGAATGCGATGCATATTGAGCGAGCCTTGCCAGTAGTAGCTACGACTGAGAATCGGAAAGTGTATAGCCAAGAAAAACCGGATGAAATGACACTCTTTCGCATGTTTTATAACCAAATGAAAGAAATGGAACCGGATGATGAAACGGACAAGCTATTTGCAGAAGTGCTCCATGAAGTAATGAGGGGGGAAGAGTAGTCATGAAACCGATCCAATTGACGATGACCGCATTTGGTCCGTATAAGAATACTGAAGTGATCCGTTTCGATGAGCTAAAAGGGCATCGGTTGTTCGTCGTATCTGGGCCGACAGGAGCGGGAAAGACGACGATTTTTGATGGTATTTGCTTTGCGCTTTATGGACAGGCGAGCGGAGAGGACCGGACAGAAATCAGAGCAATGCGAAGCGATTTTGCTGATGATTCAGTACAAACGTCAGTGGAACTGTTATTTGAATTGCATGGGCGGAAATTTAGGATCATGCGTCAAATTCCATATACGAAAGCCGGAAATAAGACAGAGACATTGGCAAGATGCGAACTTTTTGAGCTGACAGACAACGGAGAAGTGCCTGCAGTTGATCGGCAAATTGTAACGGAAATCAACAAGAAAATTGAAACGTTAGTCGGTTTCACACAATCACAGTTCAGTCAAATCGTCATGTTACCTCAAGGTGAATTTCGCAAGTTTTTAACATCTGATACAGAAAACAAAGAAACGATTATGCGGAAAATCTTTAAAACCGAGCCTTATCAACAAATTGTTGAGCGACTAAAAACGAAGAAGGATGAGGCTCAACAACGATTAATTAAAGCAAACCATGCAATTGAGGGGTTCATACAACAAATTCATACGGCTGTTCCTGAAAGAGACTCTACAATTTTTTCAGTGCTGGCCAATGAGCATTATAATTCACGGCAAGTGATGGAAGGATTAAAAGAAGAAATCTTATTTTATGATAAGAAAAGTTCGAGCGACAAGGAACGTTATGAAGAAACTTATAAGCAGCATGAAGCATTATTTGCTAAGCTTCATACTGCGAAAATGATCAATGAGCAATTTGATCAGCTGCACAATCGAGAAAAGGTTTTGCAGGATATGACGAATCAGTTGCCTGAAGTGAAGAAAAGCGAAATGCGATTTGAGGAAGCAGAGCGGGCTTCATACATA
Source organism: Sporosarcina contaminans (assembly GCF_042679045.1). Classification (NCBI taxonomy): domain Bacteria; kingdom Bacillati; phylum Bacillota; class Bacilli; order Caryophanales; family Caryophanaceae; genus Sporosarcina; species Sporosarcina contaminans. The sequence goes on from NZ_JBHTLT010000135.1 coordinate 18,442, forward strand.
CAAGAGATTGAGCAGCAGTCCATTCGCGCGGCGGAAGAATCCGATCTAAAATTGAAAGAATATGCAGTTGCCAAAAAGGAAGAGGAACAAGCAGCAATCTCCTTATCCTCTTTTGAAAAGCGGTATCAGGAGGAAGAAGGGAAAAGCGCTGAGAGGAATGAGCTTTCTGAACAGTTACTTAGATTGCGTGATCATTTGCCGGCTGTGCGCAGTTTGGAAGAGAAGAAAAAATTGCTATTGCAAATTAAAGCAAAAGGAAAATCGATTGCGACAGAAGTAGAGTTAACAGAAAAAATGGTCGGAGAAGAAAAAAATAAGCAAAGTCGATTAGAAGAACTAATTGATCGTCTGGAAAATGATTTGCTGTCTTTTGATGAAATCGTCGAGAAATCCAATATAGTACGTGAACAGTGTAAGACGATGGATGCGATTCATCTACTCAGTCAAAAAGCGGAGCACTTAAAAGCAGCAGCTGATGAGAAAAATGCTCATTATGAAGCGATTAAAAAAGAATCGGACCAATTGCATAGTGCATGGATGGAAGATGTAGCAGCACGAATTGCAGAAACATTACATGATGGGGATGCGTGTCCCGTTTGCGGCAGTGAACATCATCCGATGAAGGCACATGAAATTAGCGAACGAGCAGTTTCTCAACAGCAATTGGAAGAAATAAAACAACGATTAGTAACAGCGGAGCATAATTTACGAGAAGCTTCGGTCGCACTTGAAAGTTGTCAGTCACAGCTCTTAGAAAAAAAGAATGAAGCACAAGCACTTGATATACGAGCGGACAGGGAATCATTGCATTTACAAAGGGAAAGCTTGGAAAAGGAAATTGCAGCTTTGCGAGAGAAACGTGAAATGTTATCCAATAAAAGAAAAGAGCGCAAACGAATTCAAGATACGCTTGATGGCCTCGTGGAAAAATTAGATAAGCTACAGAAAATGTTAAATGAAGAAAGAACATATTATAAAACGGAATATGCACTTTTCAATCAATCAATGGATTCCATTCCGGAAGAGATGCGAAACTTAATGGCATTGGAAGAAAAAATTTTACAGGTAGAGAAGCGGAAAGTCGAGCTTGAAAATGCATGGACTGCCATACAGAAAGATTGTGAAAAGGCGAGAGAAAGATTTTCCGTTGCGCAATCAACTCTTTCATTCACCAAAAAAGCATTTGAAGAAAGTGTAGAGAAGAAGCGGATTGCCGAGGAACGTTTTTTGGCAGCTTTAGATGAACATAATTTCCCGACTACAGCTGATTATCATCGTGCGAAACTACCTTTCGAAGAACGACAAAATTTAAAGGAGCTTGTCCGAAATCATTACCAACAAATGCATACAGTGTCAGAAAGTATAAAGGAACTGCAGAAGCAATTGGATGGCAAGGAAAAAATCGACTTAACGGAATTGTCATTGACTGTTACTCATATGAAAGAACGGTATGAAGCAGCCCTTTCAGAATGGAAACGGTCGATCGATTGTACAAATGCGCTTTCTTCCTTGCTTGAAAAGATTGAACAAGCAGCAAAAGATATCGGTGATCAGGAACGGATTGTCGGAAAAATTGCCGACCTTTTCGATGTTGTAAGAGGACAAAATCGTATGAAACTATCGTTTGAACGCTTTATTCAAATTGATTATTTAGAACGGATCATCCAATCGGCAAATGAACGGCTGAAGCATTTGTCGAACGGTCAATATGAATTTGTTAGAAGCGGACGCCAAGAGATGCGCGGCCGGCAAAGTGGTTTGAGCATCGATGTCTATGATGCTTATACAGGGCAAAACCGAGATGTGAAAACATTGTCAGGCGGCGAAAAATTCAATGCATCTCTCTGTTTAGCCTTAGGAATGGCGGATGTTATTCAAAGCTTCCAGGGCTCAGTTTCGATCGATACAATGTTTATCGATGAAGGTTTCGGAACGTTAGACGAAGAGTCACTGCGTAAGGCGATCGATGCCTTAATCGAATTGCAAAAGACGGGGAGATTAATAGGAATCATCTCTCATGTTGAAGAACTAAAGGCATCCTTGCCTGCTATTTTGCAAGTAGAAAAATCAAGGGAAGGGCATAGTACGACTCGATTTATTATCAAATAATAATGACTGGCATATCGATAGATTAGAATGCAGGCAAAAGGTTTGGAAATCGATTTGATCTTCAAACCTTTTGTTTTTCGATTAGCTATTTAATAAAAATGGGCTGTAGTTTGCCATAGTAAGAGCGTGTCCATCCGAAGCGGAAATGTTTTATTGGGAATAATATTTCCAGTGTAATAGAAACCGAAGTACCTAAAGTTTGTCTACAGTCTTAGCGATTATTTCGCCAGCAAATTTCTATGAAATAAATTTAATGCTAAATAATTTTGTAGAAACAATTGCATTTTTGGATAATAATACGTAATATGAAAAACAATGATTTATATTTGAATCATATTAAAACATCTGTCTATTTTACAGATTTTAGGAGGACAACCATGCAAAATAGACTGTCTTTTTCATCTTTTCTTGTAATTGGTTCTATGTTGTTTGCTCTGTTTTTCGGTGCGGGGAACTTGATTTTTCCAGCCCAATTAGGTCAAAATGCAGGAACAAACTTATGGATTGCAACTTTTGGTTTCTTAGTTACCGGGATCGGATTGCCGTTCTTAGGAATATTAGCGATGGGCTTCTCGGGTAGCAGGAACTTGCAAGAGCTATCCAGCCGTATTCATCCGATTTATGGAATCGTATTTACTTCGCTGCTTTACTTAACGATCGGCCCATTTTTTGCGGGACCGCGTACAGGGGCAGTAGCGTATGAAATCGCCGTATCTCCTTTTGTACCCGCTGGACAAGTGCAGTTATTCTTACTTTTGTTCACATTGCTATTCTTTGGAATCTCTCTCTACTTTTCATTGAATCCTGCTAAAATTGTTGATCGCATCGGTAAAATTATGGCACCTACCATCGTAATACTTCTTGTGATCCTAATAGGATTTACGTTCGCTAAACCGATTGGGGTTATCCAAAATCCTGTTGGTGTTTACAATGAAAGTCCATTCTTTAAAGGGTTTGTGGAAGGCTATGGCACGATGGATACGTTAGCATCCCTCGTTTTCGGAATCATTGTTATCAATGTTCTCCGATCGAAAGGAATTACAGATAGAAAGAAAATTATATCGGCAACGGCAAAAACTGGATTTATTGCAGCGTTTTTGTTAGCAATCATCTATGCAGGAATTGCTTATTTAGGCGCAACAACAACAGAGAAATTTGGCATATTTGATACTGGAGGACCTGTATTAAGTGAAACGTCAGCATATTATTTTGGGACTACTGGAACGATATTGTTAACAATTGTCATCATATTAGCTTGTTTAACAACGAGTATTGGACTTATTACAGCATGTGCGGAGTATTTCCAAACGATTATTCCGAAAATTAGTTATAAAATGTTTGTTGTTCTATTCTCGTCATTATGTTTTATCGTTGCTAACTTTGGATTGGCGAATATCATTACATTTTCAATACCGGTATTGATGTTCCTGTATCCTTTGGCAATTGTACTGATGTTGTTGACATTTGCTTCTCCGCTTTTTAATCATTCAAGGATCGTTTACATAAGCGCAACTGTTGCAGCTTTTTTAGTAAGTATTATAGATGGCATAACAACGCTCTATAACACGCTTGAAATTGATGTGGCGGAATGGCCTGCCTGGCTGAATGCCATCGTGTCATTTTACGATCAAGTACTTCCATTATATGGTGATGGGCTTGGTTGGCTAGTTCCTGTTCTTGTCGTTATGATTGTTACAGGCGTAATTGTGAGATTGATTGGACGTTAACCGTAGAAAAGCCTTCCTCTTGTAGGAGGGCTTTTTCTATTTGGAATGAACTACAATAATAAACAGATGAATAGAAAGGTTTCATTATACTACCCGACAAATGTGTAGTTTATTTCAAAATGTCCTCAGTTATGTAACATTGTAAGAATTTTTGTAATACGAATAACGACATACTGTAACATCGCTGTAATAATGGATTGGTAGTCTATTGTTAGACTACAAAGTAAGGAGTAGAAAACTTGGGAAAATATATTGTGACGCTTCTATTTTCAGTAATATTATTGATTGGCGGAACGACAGAAAGTTTTGCAGCTTCTTCAATTTATACGGTCAAAAAAGGCGACTCTCTTTTTCAAATTGCGAAGAAGCATAATGTGACTGTTCCGGATCTCAAAAAATGGAACAACTTATCCACATCTGTCATTCATCCTAACCAAAAATTGACAGTTGCCAATCCGAAAACGGCTACAGCAAGTTCATCCAATGCTATTGCAAAAACACCGTCGAGATCGAATGAAGATAAGGTAGTGAAGGAGTTTACCGTATCGGCAAGTGCCTTTACTGCAAATTGCAATGGATGTTCTGGCATAACTGCGACAGGCATCAATTTAAAAAGGAACCCGGATAGTAAAGTGATTGCGGTCGACCCAGATGTCATCCCTTTAGGGACGAAAGTGCATGTAGAAGGGTATGGCTATGCGATTGCAGGCGATATTGGAAGCTCCATTAAAGGAAATAAGATCGATGTGTTCTTCCCGACTAAAAGTGAAGCTTACCAATGGGGAAGAAAAAAAGTGAAAATCAAAATACTTGAATAGAATGATCCAAGACCAATTTGCAAATGGATAGCAGATTGGTCTTTATTTTGTGAATCGTAACTGACCTGAAAACGGAAGCATGGTAGTATAGTGGGAGAGGAGAAATGGGGGGATTGGATGGATAAAAGAAGGCTAATGATCGGTATCATCGTCATTTTGGCTATCCCGCTTTATATTTGGATAGCGTATTTTGAAATTCCCGCGAAATCGGAAATTGGGGAAGAAAAAATGCAACAGGATCCTTTAACACACAACTTCGAAAAAGTATTGCAATATGAAAATGACTACATGGGGAACGCGTCAAATACATCCCAACTATTTCAATCATTGCCTTTGAATGAATACAAACAGTCGATTGAAATGGATCCGGACCATTTATTGCTCATTGTTCATTACGATGCATCAGCTCATGAACTACAAGAGAAAACACAGCAGGCCGTTATTTATAATTCTACGGCAGCCTTTTTGTTGATTCACAACTTGGAAGAGCTAGAAATGTGCTTTAATGATGAAACTTTCCGAGTGCGGAGAGACGTTGTTGAAGACTATTTTAATGATGAATTTAAGACATTGATTGATCCAGAAAACTTTAAAGAAAAAGTACAAAAAACGTTTAATGGAGAGAAACAGTCGGCAATGTACAAGGCATTTACAGAAGGGAAATGATCACGATGGATATTGTTATCATTACAGGTGCTTCAAAAGGAATTGGCTTTGAAATGATGAAGCAGCTTCAAGGGAAAGGGAAGAAACCAATCGGGATTGCAAGGACGAATCAGAGTGGGGAGAAAAGCTTTATAACGGCAGATCTTTTAAAAACAGATGAACTTCCAAGTATTATAGACCAAATCATTGAAATGTATGGTGGGAAAGCATCTTCATTCACTTTAGTGAACAATGCCGGAATGGTTGATCCGATCGGGCTTGTTGGAAGTGTCAATCCGGAGGAAATTACAAATGCAATGGCAGTCAATTTGACAGCCCCTATGATTTTATCGAATGCTTTCATTGGGGCATTGACTTCATTTAAAGGAAAGAAGCGGATAATGAACATTTCCTCAGGGGCTGGACGAAATGCTTATGAAGGATGGGGCGTCTATTGCACGACGAAAGCCGGTCTTGATCATTTTTCACGTGTTATTGCCAAAGAACAGGAAAGCGCTGAAAACCCTGTCGAAATCGTTTCAATTGCACCAGGAATTATTGATACGAATATGCAAGAGACGATTCGGTCAAGCGATGCACAATCGTTCCCCCTATTAGATCGTTTCATCGATTATAAGGAAAAAGGACAATTAAGCAGTGCGGAAGAAACGGCGAGCAAATTGATCTCATTTTTGGAAAGGGAAGATTTTAAAGAGTTAGGGCCGATCGCTGATATACGGAATGTGTAAGAAGAGAAAAACGGACTCATTAAGTGGAGTCCGTTCCTTTATGATTCAGTTCGTTCTATTCGTGTAACCTCCTCAAAATCTCTCAGTTTTTCGATTGCGATCAAAAATGGTGGGTTGTTCCGCAAATTCATTAATTCGTAACGTATAACATGTACATCTGCTTGGTGAAGAGATTGCACGTATTCAATGAGTGCGTCACTTTCTTCTTTGCCACCTTCATGACCATCATAGACAGAAATTGTAATGATCCCGCCTTTTTTCAGAAGGCCCAATATTTTATGGACTGCTTCAATTGTAGAATCAGGCTTTGTAATGATCGTTTTGTCTTCGCTATAAGGCAAATAGCCAAGATTGAACATGGCACCGCCAATCGGTCGTTCTACATAACGATCTACGTTCGCATGGCTGTCCAAATGATAAGAAACGCGGTCGTTTAACGGGCCTAATCGTTCAGCAGTCGCGGCAAGTGCAGACTCTTGTATATCAAACGCAAAAACTTTTCCTTTTTCTCCGACTAATTCCGCTAAAAAATAAGTGTCATTTCCGTTACCTGCTGTTGCGTCAATAACAGTTTCGCCTGGTAAAACGACCGCATTCATTAATCTTTTCGAATAAGGCAGCACTCGATGTAAATGGATATGGCTCATGCGTTTTCTACCACTTTCTCATAAAATTTCCCTTGAAAACTATTTCTGCGTTGTAACTCCTTGTCGATGCCATTCAATACATCCCATTTTGCAACACTCCACATTGGACCAATCATCAGGTCGATCGGTCCATCGCCAGTAATTCTATGGACAATCATTTCTGGCGGAAGGATTTCCAGCTGATCAACGACTAATTTAATATAGTCGTCCATCTCTAAGAATGACAATAAACCCTTTTCATATTGTTTCACCATTGGCGTGCCTTTCAATAAATGCAGGAGATGTATTTTGATTCCTTGGACGTCAAGCTTTGCAACTTCTTTAGCAGTTTCCATCATCATATCGTAGTTCTCGAGTGGAAGACCGTTAATAATATGGGTGCAAACTCGAATATGATGTTTGCGAAGTTTTTCCACACCTTCTACATAGGTTGCATAATCATGAGCACGGTTAATGAGATTGGCTGTTTTTTCATGCACAGTTTGCAAGCCTAGTTCCACCCATAGATAGGTTCTTTCATGTAATTCAGCCAAATATTCTACGACGTCATCTGGCAAACAGTCGGGTCTTGTCGCGATGGACAAGCCGACTACTCCTTCCTGCGAAAGGGCAGTTTCAAATTTCTCTTTTAAAATAGGAAGCGGAGCATGCGTGTTCGTATATGCTTGGAAATACGCCATATATTTGCCGTCTTTCCATTTTTGGTGCATTCGGTCACGGATATTTGCAAATTGAACTTCTATTGGATCTACGCGATTCCCAGCAAAATCTCCTGAGCCAGCAGCACTGCAAAATGTACAGCCGCCATACGCTACTGTGCCATCCCGATTCGGGCAATCAAAACCGGCATCTAATGCCACCTTGAACACTTTAAAGCCGAAATGGTCTTTTAAATGGCGTGACCATGTATGATATCGTTTCCCTTCAGTAGGAAACGGGTATTTATTTACATCCACATTGTTCAACTCCTCTAACAAAGGATTGTACATGTTCCACAGCTTTCTTGTCATCTGAATTGCGGAACTTATTTCGATAGTCTTGTCGTATTGTGGAAAAAAGCATACACTCAAAATAGAATTGCTATGTATTGCAAAGCGGAAGGTGCCCGCTTCAAATACGGTTATTGAATTACAAAATAATGGGGGAGGTAGCAGTTACAAGAGGCGTGATAGATTCGATTGATCATCATGTTGAAGCTAAAGGGAATTGCTGCTGTCTAGAAACTTCCATTTGATAGTATATTTATTTTTAGAACGGAGGATGGCAGTATGCCTAAAAATGTTCGGCTGCTTGTGATCGGCATGTTTGTCAATGTCATTGGCAACTCTTTTTTATGGCCTTTGAATACGATATATATGCATGAATACTTAGGCAAGTCTTTATCGGTGGCAGGGCTTGTTTTAATGGCAAACGCCGGGGCGGGAGTTGTTGGTAACCTGCTTGGCGGTTTTTTATTTGACAGAATCGGCGGCTTCAAGTCGATTATCGGTGGGATAACTTTGTCCCTTTTGGCATTATTGTACCTTATATATGATCATAGCTGGTATCCTTATATTATTTTCTTGACGGTCTTAGGATTTAGTGGTGGTGTTATCTTTCCGAGCATGTATGCAATGGTAGGAACCATTTGGCCAGAAGGCGGAAGGAAGGCATTCAATTCGATATATTTAGCTCAAAATGTCGGTGTAGCAATCGGGCCGGCACTTGCTGGGTTCATTGCATCTGTTCATATTGATTATATTTTTTCAGCAAATTTTCTTTTTTATTTGATCTTTTTCTTCATTGCATTTTTTGGCTATAAAAAATTGGAAATTTCTCCAGACCGCCATACAGATATTATTCGGGAAACTGCAAAGATTAAACAGAAAGCGCCGTTTATTGCTTTGCTTATTCTAACATCTGGATATTTGTTAACTTGGCTCGTCTATTCTCAATGGTCGACGACGATTTCAACGCATGCTCTTTCATTAGGCGTCACTTTGAAAGAATATAGCTTTATTTGGACAATTAACGGGCTGTTAATCGTCATCGGACAGCCAATTATTAAACCGATCATTAAACGTTTGGAAAAGCAGCTGAAAGCTCAAATGATCTTAGGAACAGCTATATTCATCGTCTCTTTCATTGTTGTTAGCTTTGCGGGGTCTTTTAAAATGTTCATCATTTCAATGATTATTCTTACGTTCGGTGAGATGATTGTATGGCCTGCCATTCCAACATTAGCAAGTCAATTGGCTCCGAAAGGACGAGATGGATTTTACCAAGGCGTTGTGAATTCGGCAGCGACAATTGGTCGGATGATCGGGCCATTTGCAGGCGGCGTTTTAGTAGAGATCTATGGCATGAAAGCAATGCTCCTATTGCTGACAAGCCTTATGAGCATTTCAATCGTGACAACTTTATTGTACGACCGTCCTCTAAAATCATCTGAACAGAAACCGGAAATTCCTTAAGCGGAATTCCGGTTTTTCTTTATTGGTGAATAGAACGCCGTTGTACGTAGGATCAATATTTTCATAGATGTTAATTGCGTCATACAAAATAGTCTGTTTAAATGGAATATAGGAGCGATTGCTACTATCATAGAAATGCAAAGGGGGATGCAAAGTGAAACCGATTTATTCATCAGCTATGGAAGCGATTTCACAAATTGAGGATGGAGCCACATTAATGGTTGGAGGATTTGGACTCGTCGGGATACCGGAACAGCTCATTTTGGCTCTCGTCGAAAAAGGGGTAAAGGATTTGACGGTCATCTCAAATAATTGCGGGGTCGATGAGTGGGGGCTAGGCCTTTTATTGAAAGAGAAGCAAATCAAAAAAATGATTGGGTCCTATGTAGGAGAAAATAAAGAATTTGAACGGCAAGTATTGTCGGGAGAAATAGAGGTTGAGTTAACGCCGCAAGGGACGCTAGCGGAAAAAATACGAGCCGGAGGTGCTGGCATACCGGCGTTTTACACACCGGCAGGAGTTGGAACAGTCGTTGCTGAAGGCAAGGAAACGCGCAATTTTAACGGTAAAGAATATGTTTTGGAAGAAGCTTTGACAGCGGATTTTGCTTTAGTGAGAGCTTCTAAAGCGGATATGATGGGGAATTTAATCTACAACAAAACGGCTCAAAATTTCAATCCGATGATGGCTGCGGCAGGCAAGTTCACGATTGCTGAAGTGGAAGAAATTGTGGAAACGGGTGATTTGGATCCGGCGACAATCCACACGCCGAGCATTTATGTGCAAGGATTGTTGCAAGCGGCACAGGAAAAACGGATTGAACGGTTAACGACTCGATAAGGAAGGGGAATGGTCACGATGACGGCAATTAATTTCAGAGAACGGATCGCGAAGCGTGCAGAGAAGGAAATTGCAGATGGGGATTACGTCAATTTGGGGATTGGAATGCCAACGCTTGTAGCGAATTATATATCAGACAATAAGACAGTTGTCTTGCAGTCCGAAAATGGTCTGTTGGGCATCGGCCCATATCCGGAGGAGGATGAGGTCGACCCGGATTTGATTAATGCCGGGAAGGAAACGGTTACAACAATAGCGGGCTCTTCATTTTTCAGCAGTGCGGAATCTTTTGCAATGATCCGCGGCGGTCATGTAGATGTCGCAATATTGGGTGCGATGGAAGTTTCGGAAAAAGGGGATTTAGCAAACTGGATGATTCCAGGGAAGATGATTAAAGGTATGGGCGGCGCAATGGATCTTGTCCACGGTGCTAAAAAGATCATCGTCATTATGGATCATGTGGCGAAAGATGGATCGCCGAAAATAAAAAAGGAATGTACATTGCCGCTAACCGGCAAACGGGTAGTGAATAAAATTATTACAGAACGTGCTTTAATCGAAGTGACGCCTGACGGTTTGGAGTTGAAGGAAGTCTTTGAAGGATTTACTGTACAAGACATTATTGATTCAACGGAAGCTGAGCTTATCGTGAAGGATGTAAAGGCGTAGGTGACGGGCGATGGAACCAAGATCAGTGCAGGCAGGGGGATGTCGCTTTTATGTGCTAAATTAGAGGTGTTATGCGTGTGGTGAGGAGATGTAGGCGTTTGAATATTAATGTATAAGTATGTGTGGCGTAATGTGTATATGTGAGGATTAATAAATATAGTGTGCCGTTAGTGTGCGTGAACGCGGCATTTATGCATAAATTGAGTTGAAAAGCATTATGTGATTTCATTAGCATATAGACTGATTGATGCATCATGGAGATGAGGTGCCTTCTAACCGAATGGCTATTGCAAATGCTATATGTAAATAATTCCGAATGTATAGTTGTATTTTGGAACAGATTCGGGTAAACTACAATAAAATGTATTAAATAGCGCAGGCGTTGAAAAGGAGCAGTAGTCGGATCGGACGATTTCAGAGAGCGGGCGGTTGGTGCAAGCCTGTACGACGACGATGAACTCGCCTTGGAGCCCGTATCGGTGAACAGAACAGTAGCCGGTGCCGTTTTCCGCGTTAAGGAAACAAGTTGGGCGGCAATGGTCGTCAATTTGGGTGGCACCGCGGGAGAAAACTCTCGTCCCTTTTTAGGGACGAGAGTTTTTTCATATACGATGCTATTTAATTCACAATGGAAGGAATGAAACAGCGATGAGTTATGAGCATGTAAAAATCGAGAAGAAGTGGCAGCAATATTGGAAGGATAATAAAACTTATAAAATGGTCGATGATGAGTCGAAACCGAAGTTTTACGCGCTTGATATGTTCCCTTATCCTTCCGGGGCTGGATTGCATGTCGGCCACCCATTAGGCTATATTGCGACGGATATTTTAAGTTCATTTAAACGGAAACAAGGCTACAATGTTTTGCATCCGATGGGTTGGGACGCATTTGGATTGCCGGCTGAGCAATATGCGATTGATACAGGAAATGATCCTGCGGAATTTACGGCTAAAAATATTGCGACGTTCAAACGCCAAATGAATGATCTTGGTTTCTCTTATGATTGGGACAGGGAAATCAATACGACTGATCCGAAATATTACAAATGGACACAATGGATTTTCATCCAGCTGTATAAAAAAGGGTTGGCATACATCGATGAAGTACCTGTCAACTGGTGCCCAGCGCTTGGTACAGTCCTTGCCAATGAAGAAGTAATTGACGGAAAATCAGAGCGCGGCGGCCATCCAGTCGAGCGCCGTCCAATGCGTCAGTGGGTATTGCGGATAACAGAATATGCAGATCGCCTTCTTGAAGATTTGGATGAGCTTGATTGGCCTGATAGCTTGAAAGATATGCAGCGCAACTGGATTGGACGTTCTGAAGGTGCACAACTGACGTTCGATATCGATGGCACGGACCTTTCGTTTGAAGCGTTCACAACTCGTCCGGATACGATTTTTGGAGCGACATACGCTGTTTTGGCTCCAGAGCATAAATTAGTTGAAAAAATTACGACAGCTGAACAAAGGGAAGCGGTCGATGCATATCTTGAAAAAGTGAAAGTAAAAAGCGATTTAGAGCGTACAGATCTTGCGAAAGAGAAAACAGGCGTGTTTACCGGTGCGTATGCTGTAAACCCAGCAAGCGGCGAAAAAATGCCGATTTGGATTGCGGACTATGTTCTATCAAGCTACGGAACAGGCGCAATTATGGCAGTTCCTGCACATGATGAACGAGATTATGAATTTGCGAAGACATTCGATTTACCAATTGTTGAAGTCGTGGCAGGAGGCGATATTTCTAAAGAAGCCTATACAGGTGATGGGGAACATATCAATTCCGATTTCCTTAACGGACTTGGCAAAGAAGAGGCGATTGAAAAGGCGATCGCATTCTTTGAAGAACAAGGGAAAGGCGAGAAGAAAATTACGTATCGCCTGCGTGACTGGCTATTCTCCAGACAGCGTTATTGGGGAGAACCGATTCCGATTATTCATTGGGAAGACGGCACGATGACGACTGTGGATGAGTCTGAATTGCCGCTAATGCTTCCGAAAACGGACAATATTAAACCGAGCGGCACTGGCGAATCACCACTTGCAAACATTTCTGAATGGGTAAATGTTACAGATCCGAAAACAGGCATGAAAGGCCGTCGTGAAACGAATACAATGCCGCAATGGGCTGGCAGTTGCTGGTATTACTTGCGGTATATCGATCCGGATAATGATGAAATGTTGATTGATCCGAAGCTTGCTGAACGTTGGCTGCCGGTTGACATTTACGTCGGAGGCGCTGAGCATGCTGTACTTCACTTGCTCTATGCGCGTTTCTGGCATAAAGTGCTCTATGATATCGGTGTTGTTCAAACGAAAGAGCCATTCCAAAAGCTATTTAACCAAGGGATGATCTTAGGTGAAGGTCATGTAAAAATGTCGAAGTCATTGGGCAACGTCATAAACCCAGACGATATTGTTCATTCTCACGGTGCTGATACACTTCGTCTATATGAAATGTTCATGGGGCCGCTTGATGCTTCTAAAGAGTGGTCAACGAATGGTTTGGATGGAGCAAGACGTTTCCTTGACCGGATTTGGAGACTATTTGTAAATGAAGACGGAACACTTAGCTCGAAAATTGGCAGTAAGCCGGATGGTGCTCTTGAAAGAACATATCATCAGACAGTGAAAAAAGTGACTGAGGACTTTGAAGGCATGCGCTATAATACTGCCATTTCCCAAATGATGGTATTTATTAACGAATGTTACAAAGTAAATTCGATTCCAAAAGAGTTTGTCGAAGGGTTCATCATTATGCTTTCACCAATTACGCCACATTTGTCAGAAGAGCTATGGGAGAAATTGGGTCACGAAGAATCGATCGCTTACGTTTCTTGGCCGACGTATGATGAATCGAAATTGGAAGAGGACACAGTTGAAGTAGCTGTTCAAATTAACGGCAAAGTCCGCGCGAAGATAAATGTTGCGAAGGATATTTCCAAAGAGGAACTTGAAAAAACAGCCCTAAAAGATGAGCAAGTGAAACAATGGATTGACGGTAAAGAGTTGAAGAAAGTGATTGCGATTCCAGGTAGACTTGTCAATATTGTCGCAGTCGGATAAGGATTATTTTCTAAACAATAGAACCGGTGAAGAACGATTAATTTGTTCTTCACCGGTTTTAATTGTTTTATTCGAGTGGAGGAGTTCAAATAAAAACGGTTAGTGTTCCCCAACTGGCCGATGGGCGAGCCTGATTGAGCGGATGGCTGTCCCATCAAGCTGTTGTCCGAACTTGATTATAAAAAAGTGATGCTTGTTCGCGGACTTTATTCATTCTCCTTCGCATACCCACCAGCGCTCATTCCGGCGATTCTACCCGTTACGAGTGCGGAAGTAATATTGTATCCGCCGGTATAGCCGTGAATGTCCAGAATTTCGCCGCAAAAATAAAGTCCGTTCTTTTTACGGGAGGCCATCGTCTTAGGCTCAATTTCTTTCGTGGAAACGCCGCCGCCTGTAACGAAAGCTTTTTCAATCGGCTGCGTGCCTGTTACTTCCATCGTAAATCCTTTTAGCAGCCCTGCAAGCTTGCGGATTTTATCGTGTGGAATACCGGCACCTATGTCACTACCTTCGATTGCCGACTTGTCCAATAAAAATGCAAGCCAGCGCTCAGGTGCAACCCCTTTTAAACTGTTTTTCACGGCTTTTTTCGGATCGTCTTTCAATAAAGAGAGAAGCAACTGAAAAACGCCTTCTTCATTTTTGGAAGGGACGGCATCAATGCGCATTGTTACAGGTTGTTTGCCATTTTTCATTTGTTCTTTGACGACGAATTGGCTGCAGCGCAAAATTGCGGGGCCACTCAATCCGAAATGGGTAAACAGCATATCCATTTGATGGGTAATAAGAATTTTTCCTTTCGCATTTAATACGGAGACGGCAACGTCCCGAAGTGCGAGGCCTTGCAATTCCTTCGACTGGATGAAGGGTTCATTGGAGAGTAAAGGCACTTCTGTCGGATAGAGCGTCGTCACTGTATGCCCGGCTTTTTCCGCCCAAGGATAGCCATCACCGGTGCTGCCTGTTTGCGGAACTGCTTTTCCGCCTACAGCAACAACGACTGCATGAGACCGGATTTCTTCCCCGTCCTCTAAACGGACACCGAAAATCTTTTCGTCATCAATGAGGAGTTTCTTTACTTTTGTTTGCAGTCTCACTTCGACGTGCAGCCTTTCCATTTCATTCAGAAGTGCATCGACAACGTCTTTTGCTTTATTGGAAACAGGGAACATCCGCCCGTGGTCTTCTTCTTTTAAAGGAACGCCAAGTCCCTCGAAAAATGAAATGATATCTTCGTTATTGAAGACAGAGAATGGGCCGTATAAAAACCGCCCGTTGCCAGGAATGTTTTTAACAATTTCCTCTTGGGGTAAACGGTTTGTTACGTTGCATCTTCCACCGCCCGAAATCGACAATTTGTTGCCTAATTTTTTTCCTTTATCTAAAAGCAGCACTTTGCTTCCATTTTCTGCTGCTGCGATGGAGGCCATGAGACCCGAGGGACCCCCGCCTATGATTATGACGTCATACATTATAGGAACCACACTTTCAGTTTTTCTCTATTATACATGATCGTGCGATAACCATTGTGAAAAGTGCCATCGGGAGGTAAACTGGTAAGTAGCTTTGTTTAACTGGCTTAGGCGAATCCTGTTACAATAGGTGAGGAACTGGATTAGTAGTATTCAGTCAATTTCACTAATCTAAGTTAAACTTATTGCGAATGCCTCTCTGATTTTTAAGAGGTTTTTTTCTTTAAGTAGATAGTGATTGTGAAGGTTCATGTCCAAGACTAAGGCTGGATGGTCACTAAAGTCTTGTATAAATGGTGGACACGATTACGCTGGGGTGTAATTGATTCGTATAACAGATTGGAAGGATCAACTATGTCATCAAATTTAGTGAAAGGCACTGCAATTTTGACGATTGGTCTATTTTTGTCAAAAGCGTTAGGCCTTTTATATGTTATTCCGTTTTATGCTATTGTCGGCAAAGATAATGTAGGGTTATATCAGTATGCGTATATTCCTTATAATTTAGCATTGGCGGTTGCCATTTCTGGCGCACCGCTTGCAATATCTAAGTTTGTATCGAAATACAATGCATTGGGCGATTATGCCACAGGCAGGAAACTCATGAAATCCGGCATGCTCGTAATGGTGACAACAGGGATTCTTTCCTTTTTGGTGCTGTTTTTCATGGCGGAGCCGATAGCTCATCTCGTCCGCAGGGATGATGAACAAATCTTTACGGTTGAAGAAATTACATCAGTCATCCGGTGGGTTAGTTACGCTCTTTTAGCAGTCCCACTTATGAGTATTGTGAGGGGCTATTTGCAGGGTCATCAAAAATTTGAACCGACATCTGTTTCACAATTAGTCGAGCAAATTGTACGGATTGCTGTTGTGCTTATCGGTGCGTTTATTGTGGTCAACGTATTAGACTTATCTCCAAGGACAGCAGTGAAATTTGCGGTATTTGCCGCATTTATTGGAGCACTTGCAGGACTTGTTATTCTTTATCGATATTGGAGAAAATATAAGCCGGAGTTCGACTATCTATATGAGCAAAGTCCACCGGCAAGCAATATTAGTTTTGTTGATATGTACAAGGAAGTGATCGGCTATACAATTCCTTTTGTCCTTGTCGGTGTAATTAATCCACTTTACCAATTTGTTGATATGATTACTTTCAATGATGCAATGTCTTCAATTGGGTTAGCTAAAGTGTCTGATGAATATTTGTCAATGTTGAATTTTTTAACGCATAAAGTTGTTATGATTCCAGTTATGGTAGCTACCGGATTTTCGATGGCTTTAATTCCAGTCATTACAGGGTATTACGCAAAAAGAGATCAAAACGGTATTACTCGTTCTCTTGACCAAACATTCCAAATTATGCTCTTTCTTACAGTGCCGATCGTCATTGGTCTAATTGTTTTATCGAATGAGTTTTACTATTTCCTATATGAGAAAAATCCAGTCGGATCGGAAGTATTGGCGAGTTATGCACCCGTTGCAATCTTGTTTGGACTGTTTACAGTTACAGCGGCGATTTTGCAAGGAATTGATCGACATAAATGGATTGTATTCACTTCGTTATTAGGACTGCTTTTTAAATTGATCTTAAATATTCCGCTCATAAAAGCGTTTGAGACAGATGGAGCGATTATAGCGACAGCAATCGGATATGGAATAGCAGTAGGACTTAATATTTTTGTCATAACAAAAACATTGAACTATCGATCGAAGATGGTGTTCAGAAGACTGATTTTAATCGGGATTTTCAACTTGATTATGTGGATTGCTATACATTTAACATTGAAAGGCTTGTTTGCAATCAGTCCTGTAGAAGGCAAAATGCAGGCGTTGCTCTATATTCTCATTTGTGCGGCAGTCGGTGCGGCTATTTACGGATTTCTGTCATTTAAAACAGGATTGGCACAAAAGCTTTTCGGAGATCGGTTAAATAGAATACTGCAGAAGTTCGGTTTTGGAGGGTGAATTATGCGTTTAGATAAGTTGTTGGCGAATATGGGGTACGGTTCGCGCAAGGAAGTGAAACAGCTTTTGAAAAAAGGCGCTGTCAGGGTGAACGGGGAGACGGTGAAAGATCCCGCATGCAAAGTTGAGCCGACCACAGAGGAAGTGACGATTTTTGGTGAGCGAGTCGTCTACCGTGAATTCATTTACTTGATGATGAATAAACCGCAAGGAGTCATTTCCGCTACGGAAGACTTGCGTGATCGTACCGTCATTGATCTGTTAGATGCCGAGTATAAGCATTTTCAGCCGTTTCCTGTTGGCAGGTTAGATAAGGACACAGAAGGGTTTTTATTGCTGACGAATGACGGGAAGCTAGCGCATGAATTATTGTCACCGAAAAAAGAAGTGCCGAAAATGTATTATGCGCATATTGAAGGCAAAGTGGGAGAAGAGGATATCCGCAAGTTTGCAGAAGGCGTTTCATTGGATGATGGCTATTTCACCAAACCGGGTGAATTAAAAGTTTTGAAATCGGAAGAGCTCCGTTCAGAAATTGAATTGACGATTACGGAAGGAAAATTTCATCAAGTGAAACGGATGTTTGAAGCTGTTGGAAAACGTGTCATCTATTTGAAAAGGATGTCTATGGGGCCCCTTATACTGGACGACCAACTGAAGTTAGGAAGCTATCGTGAATTAACAGAAGAAGAAATCGCATTGCTACAAAAATGAAGTAGGGGCTATCGAGAAAGTGGCGGAAACTCACTTTGATCGATAGCCCCTTTTAGGTCAAGAGGGTAATTTAACTTTCTTCTTCGTTGTCTTCCATTTACCGCGCGACGGACTCATGATGAGTTCATTATATTCGAGGACGTTCAAGTCCCTTTGTGCAGTGCGGTTTGTGATACCAAATTCTTCGACCACATTTTCCGTAGTTACTTCGCCGTGATCAAGGATGAACAAATAGACATCTTTGATACGGGTGAGCATACGATCAGTGTTAGGATTCAACTGTGGAACCACTCCTTCATCATCATTTTCCAAAATCGATGGGCATGAGACTAATGAATGTACCTTTTGTAAGTTGAAATTCCCCCTTGACAGGCACTCCTTCCGCAAAATGCTACGGTCGTCAGATAAAATGTTCTGACAATACAATTATAACTCATTTTTGTCAATAGTACATGAAATTTTTGTGAAGACTGTGAGCGCAGTCTTCATTCTGATATTTTAGACGGAGAGGTTATCATTTGAATACATTAAAGGAAGTTTAGTTCTTTATTTATTGCACGTAACATGTGAAAATATAGGATAAGAAAGAAGGTGCTGAAGATTGGTGAATTGGAAAAATGAAACTTTGCAAAAGCAGGAAAGCATATTGGATGATTTGCAGCAGCTCATCTCAATTCCGTCTGTACTGGACGAAAGCCTATCTACTGAAGAAGCTCCGTTCGGACCAGAACCGAAAAGGGCTTTGGAATGGCTATTGAACGAAGGTGAAAAAGCAGGATTTACAGTGAAGAATGTAGACAATGTAGCTGGGCATATTGAAATGGGCGAAGGAGAAGAGTTGATAGGAGTTCTTTGCCATGTCGATGTCGTTCCTGCTGGCGGCAACTGGACGTATGGCCCTTTTGATGGCACAGTGAAAGACGGCAAACTGTTCGGCCGCGGCTCGATTGATGATAAAGGGCCGACAATTGCTGCTTGGCATGCGATGAAAATGGTGAAAGAGTCCGGTCTTTCGTTGAATAAAAGAGTTCGCCTCATCATTGGGACAGACGAAGAAAGCGGTTTCCGCTGCGTGGAACACTATTTTCAAAAAGAGGAAATGCCAACGGTCGGCTTCGTGCCAGATGCGGATTTTCCGATCATCAATGCCGAAAAGGGGATAGCTTCGTTAATCTTCTCACAGAAAATGAAAAACAAAGATGGACAGCTACAATATTTTAAGGCTGGAGACAGGACGAATATGGTTCCTGACTTGGCTCAGGCTCAGGTTCGCCTCAATATACCGGATGTACTCGATCGATTCGAAAGCTTTATGAACATTCATGACATGGCGGCAACAATCGTTGAAAAAGACGGCGATGCGGTTATACGGGTTGAGGGAAAAGCAGCTCATGCAATGGAACCGGACAATGGCGTAAACGCGGGCGTTTTGTTGGCTTCCTTCCTGAATAAGGTTTTTGAAGAAGGCGATTCAAAGGATTTTACACAATTCATACTAGATGCGTTTGGCAATGAAACACGAGGACATTACTTAGGACTTGCCTATAATGATGAAGTTTCTGGCGATACGACATTGAATGCCGGAATTATAACGTACGATGAAGAGACAGGTGGACAAATAAAAGTGAGCATGCGTTATTCCGTCACATATCCATATGAAGAGAAAATAGCGACTTGCGAGCGTCGAATGACGGACTTGCCATTCGATATGACTGTCGCGTCCAATTCAACTCCTCATCACGTCGATGCGAATGATCCATTTGTGAAGACATTGCAAGATGTCTATACCTCTTATACTGGTGAAGAGGCAACATTGCTTTCAATCGGAGGCGGCACATACGCTCGTTCTTTGGATAAAGGCGTAGCATTCGGCATGCTATTCCCAGGACGGGAAGATGTCGCTCACCAAGCGGATGAATATGTATATATAGAAGATCTACTACAGGCGACAGCGATCTATGCGGAAACGATTAGCCGCCTTGCATGCAATCAAGGGGAAGGGGAAAAAGAATGATGATTTATTTTATTGACGGGAAGTTTACGGATAAAGATCAACTGAATATTTCTGTTGATGACCGGGGCTATTATTTTGGTGACGGTGTGTATGAAGTTGTGAAAGTGTATAATGGTGAGTTGTATACAGCCGAAGAACATTTTGAACGGCTGCTTCAAAGCGCTGCAAAAATAAAAATGACGATTCCGTATTCACAGCAGCAATTGATTGAAATAGCAAAAGAGCTAGTAGAACGCAATAAAATCGACACAGGCCATATTTACTTGCAAGTGACGAGAGGTGCTTCATTGCGTATCCATCAATTCCCAGATCCATCCGTGCTGCCTGTTGTGACAGCTTATGCAATACCGAATGAGAGACCACTTAAAAATATGGCGGAAGGGGTGTCTGCTAAGTTTGTTGAAGACGTCCGATGGCTTCGCTGTGATATAAAGAGCTTGAATTTATTGGCGAACGTGTTAGCGAAGCAAGAAGCTTTCGAGGATGGATGTGCAGAAGCGATTTTCGTAAGGGATGGCTTCGTCATGGAAGGATCTTCGTCGAATATGTTTGGCGTAAAAGACGGAGTTGTTTATACGCATCCAGCGACGAATTTAATATTGAATGGCATTACACGTCAAGTCATTCTAAAATTATGCAGTGAGATTGGCATTCAAGTGAAGGAAACCGCATTCACTCCTGAGGATGCTTTGAAAATGGATGAGTTTTTCATGACATCGACAACTGCAGAAGTGACGCCGGTTATTTTAATTGATGGCAACCAAATCGGTTCGGGCCAGCCTGGCGAAATAACAAAGAAATTGCAAGAGGCGTTTTCACGTCAAATGCCCGTTTTTGAAAAACAATAATGTACAACAGTTAAATTGGACTTAGCAGACATTCTATACGTCTGTAAGTGCACGGTAAATAAGGAGCGCTATCGAATCAGTGGGAGTTCAAACTCCTGCTGATTCAAGTGAAGCCGCTGGCGGATGTCACGGATTTTTGAAAGAACTTTTCGGACCCGGAAAATCCGAATACGATTACGTCAAGGCGTGATTGATTGGAGTGGATGAAATTGGCACAACTTGTGAAATTGTTGGATTATGTGTCAAGATACGAGAATGATCTTTCCCGTTATCCGACTCAGTTTGTACGTTTGAAAAGTTCCCAATGGGATCGTATGAAACTGCAATGGGAAAACGGGATGGATTTATCGGAGTGGCAAAGGGAATCAGGTGAAGAGGAAGCACAAAGGGAAGAAAGCAGATGGTTTAGTCCTATCTTGCGTGTTTTCGGAAGCAAAAAGGACTCTGCTACGGACCAGGAAGAACATGCATCGGAGCAGCAAGAAGAGCGGGAAGCGGATTCTTTCGGCTTTAATCCAAACATCATTTACAATCCTAAAAATGTGGAGCAGCTCAGAAAGCTTTATGTAGATCAGTTATTCCATTTTCAATTGAAATGGGCAAGTTCCACGCTTATGGAACATTCAAAATTAGATGAGCAATTTATGAGGGATTCATTGCTTCGAAGCTTTACTCAGTTATTGCCGGATAGCTATTTATTATTTTATTATCCGATATTGAAGTTGAAAAAAGCGCCTGTGGAACTTGATATACTTATAATGACCCCTTTGGAATGCATTTGCGTCACTGTCCTTGAAAAAGAGGAAGTGGCTGCCTTTATTGGAAATAGCGATCGGTTTTGGATAAAAAAGCACGGTGATCGTGAGTCAAAAGTATTGAACCCGATGATCGGTTTACAACGAATGGAAAAAATCATTTCGGGAATATTTTCAGCGAATGATATAGAGTTTCCGATTCGGAAAGTGATCCTATCAAGAAATGGGTATATTGATTATCCAGGTGTGCCATACGATACGAAAATCGTTGATCGACGTTCGTATGATGAATGGTTTGCAAATTTGCGTAAGGTTTCTGTTCCGATGAAACATAATCAGTTCAAAGCGGCACAAGCGATTTTAGACAACGGACAAACGACAGCATCGAGCATCTATTTCGCTCCTGAGCAAGAAAATAACGATATTATAGAATAGAAATGAGTGTAAGAAAAATGCGTCTTCGCAATAAGCCGTGGGCGAAAGAGTTCATGGAAGCCCATCCAGATGTTTTAATACAAGAAGAGGAAGGCATTCAACAAGATTGGCATTCGGTATTTGGCAATGAAAACCCGATCCATATAGAAGTGGGAACTGGAAAAGGGCAGTTCATCATCGGCATGGCATTAGCCAATCCAAATATTAATTATATCGGTATTGAGCATTTTGACAATGTCATTGTTTCCGCGCTTGAAAAAGCGATTGAAGCGGACAAGCCTTCAAATTTACGCTTGCTGCGTGGCAATGGTGCACATTTGAAAGAGTTGTTTAAAAAAGGGGAAGTCGATCGAGTGTACTTGAACTTCTCTGATCCGTGGCCAAAATCACGACATGCAAAAAGAAGATTAACGCACGAATCCTTTTTGAAGCGTTATGAATCAATTTTAGGGGAACGAGGGGAAATTCACTTTAAAACGGATAATCGCAAACTATTTGAGTACTCGATTGTTTCAATGTCGGCTTATGGCATGGTGTTTCATGACATCTCTTTAGACTTGCATGCACAAATGCCTGAAGACAATATTATGACGGAATACGAAGAGAAGTTTTCAGCGAAAGGGCAACCGATTTATCGGATGGAAGCGGCTTTTAAATAAGGGAATGCGAAGAGGACTGTTATAAACGAAAGGGGAGATTGAATTGGATACATATACATTTCACAAAATGAAACTTACATGGCTTGACGGGGGTGTCAATTTCCTCGACGGTGGGACGATGTTTGGTGTTGTGCCGAAAGCATTATGGTCGCGCCGCTATGAAGTTGACGATCAGAACTTGATTGAGCTGCGAACAGATCCGATTCTTTTATCTTATGAAGGAAAGCATATTTTAATTGACTCAGGAATCGGCAAAGGGAAGCTTACCGATAAACAGAAGCGCAATTTAGGCGTAAGGTCTGAAACGAAAGTGGCAGAAAGCCTCTCTGAAATCGGTTTACAAGTAACAGATATTGATATGATTTTAATGACTCACCTGCATAATGACCACGCTGCCGGTTTAACTGAATGGCGAGATGGAGAACTTGTATCAGTATTTCCAAATGCGAAAATCTATGTTTCTCAAATTGAATGGGATGAGATGCGCAACCCGAATATTCGGTCGAAAAATACGTATTGGAAAGAGAATTGGGAGCCGATTATAGAGCAGGTTGAAACATTTGAAGGGCAGCAGACGATCTTGCCGGGAATTGAAATGATTCACACCGGCGGGCATAGTGATGGACATAGCGTCATTAAATTAACGCAAAACGGAGAAACGATTTTGCATATGGGCGATATAATGCCAACACATGCACATAGTAATCCGCTATGGGTATTGGCGTATGATGATTATCCGATGACGTCCATCTTCGCGAAGGAGCGATTAATGAAAGAGGCGCTGCCTAACCGTTACCGCTTCATCTTCTATCATGATGCTGTGTACCGTCTCGTTCAGTGGGATGAAAGTGGAAAAGAAATTACAGAATCAGTCAATTGCTCAGCTATAAGCAAATGACAGCTATTCAATAGAGCTGGACGAGTGATTGGCAACGATGGAGTGCAATTAGTATAGACTATATAAAAGGTAATGGAAAGGAATTGGAATAAAGATAAAAAGATGAAGTATCTTCCTTAGTGTTAGGTATAGTAGTAATTTCAATCTATCATTATTCTACTTTTAGATATTACCCAATCGAGCCATCCAAATACTCCTGCGCAACCATCGTTCTAAAAGAATCACTATATTTGGCCATAATAAAACACTCCAGAAGTTAGTTTTTGACTCTAACTTCTGGAGTGCACTTCAATGCACCTGTAAACGGGGGCTTTTTCATTTTGATTGAATTGGTGAATAACAGACTTTTTAAGCGGCAGTACGGCACCACATTGATTTACTTTTTAATTAATTCGACAACTGTGCCAGTCTCTGCGTTTGCTGCAAATTCATACTGTTCCAATTCGCCGTTTTTAATGCGTGAGATGCCTCCGCGATATACTTCCATTGAAAGAACATTGTTTGTGAATGGTTCCGGTTTCATTACGATCCAAGAGCCGTCAATCGGCCCCTCTTTTTTGAAAGCTTCTTTGACAGCCTTCAGCACATCCTCGGCCGGAGTATTCGGGTTCACTTTTTCAATTGCTTGGTTGACGATAATGGCAGCAGCAATACCTGTTAATGCGCCTGCAAGAAAATCTTTAAGTTTCATGGAATCGAACCCCCTCAATCAGTCTCACCCAAGTGTACCATATTTTATATCGTTGGGTAATGGTTCCTGAAAAACATTCGAGTTAAAAAAACTTCGGTTTGCTAAATATTCAGGATGGATAGTTTTTGCATAATAATCTACAATAGAGATAGTTCATAATGAAATTGGGGGAACAGTATGCAAAAAGATACTCTAAGAATGTTCAAAACATTGACGGAATTGCCTGGTGCTCCCGGCAATGAGCATTTTGTACGTGATTATATGCGAGGCGAATTAGAAAAGTATTCAGATGAAATTATCCAAGATAACTTAGGCGGTATTTTCGGTGTGCGAAAAGGGCCTGAAGATGGACCACGCATTATGGTTGCAGGCCATATGGATGAAGTAGGTTTCATGGTTACAGCGATTACAGACAATGGCATGATTCGCTTCCAGCCACTTGGCGGTTGGTGGAACCAAGTTCTTTTGGCGCAACGAGTGCAAATTATGACGGATGAAGGGCCGGTGATCGGTGTAATCGGTTCTATACCTCCACATCTTTTAAGCGATGATGTACGTAACAAACCGATGGATATTAAAAATATGCTAATTGACATCGGAGCAGATGATAAAGAGGATGCGAAGAAAATCGGCATCCGTCCTGGACAGCAAATCGTGCCGGTTTGTCCATTCACTCCTCTTATGAATGATAAAAAGATTATGGCAAAGGCTTGGGATAACCGTTATGGCTGCGGGCTTTCAATCGAATTGTTAAAAGAGCTCCATGGTGAGCAGTTGCCTAATCATTTATTTTCAGGCGCAAATGTTATGGAAGAAGTTGGCTTAAGAGGTGCACAAGCAGCAGCGAATATGATTCAGCCCGATCTGTTTTTCGCTTTGGATGCGAGCCCTGCAAACGATGCTTCAGGCGATAAAAACGAATTCGGCCAATTAGGAAAAGGTACGTTGCTGCGGATCTTTGACCGAACGATGGTCACTCACCGCGGAATGCGCGAATTTATTTTAGATACAGCAGAGAGCAATCAAATTCCTTACCAATATTTCATTTCACCAGGGGGTACTGATGCTGGGCGTGTCCATACTTCGAACGAAGGCGTGCCAAGTGCGGTGATCGGAATTTGTTCACGATATATTCATACATCCGCTTCAATCATTCATACAGATGATTATGCTGCGGCGAAGGAATTGCTCGTGAAACTAGTGAAAGCATGTGATAAAACGACTGTCGAAACGATTAAACAAAACGTATAAGATAGTAAGGCAGTCTATCCAACTTCGAACGCTATAAAAAGCCTGTAGAAAAAATCGATAAAAACCATCCTTTTCACCCAATAATAGGGATGAGCGGATGGTTTTTATGATATGAAAGGAACCTTACATATGAAATTTATAATTGGAACGACAAATCAGGCAAAAGTGAAAGCAGCTTTAAAAGTAATTGACAATCATTTCCCGGGTAATGAATGGAAAGCTGAAAAAGTGCCATCAAATGTTCGTGATCAGCCGATTGGCGATGAAGAGACGAGATTGGGAGCTATAAATCGAGCTAAGCATGCGGCAGAAAAAATGGATGGCTGGATTGGCATTGGTTTGGAAGGCGGCGTCAGAACGATTGAAAACCAAACGTATGTATGTAATTGGGGAGCGCTTTCTTTGCCTGACGGTACAATCATCACCGCTGCTGGCGCTCAAATTCCTTTGCCGGAAGAAATCGCAGTTGAGTTGAGAAAGGGACGTGAATTAGGGATCATTGTAGATGAATATTTTCAAAAGAGCGGAATAAGGCAGCATGAAGGTGCTATTGGCATGTTTACTTCAAATGTCGTTACGAGGGATTTGATGTTCGAACATATTATGCAGTTGTTAATCGGTCAATTGAAGGTCCATTTTTATAATCAATGAATCTCAACATTTGCACGAAACGGATAATATCTTTAAAATGGGTTGTGGAATTATGGTTCACTAGTATTTGACAGGTACAAGCACCAGTTGAATAATAGAAGCAAGCAAAATAGTACAGCCTCGTTTTCCAGCGGCGACTACATATCCTATTGGAATAGTTGTCATTCCAATGTAAAGGATTGAGTGTGGAACAATTAAAACAAGCTTGAGGCGCAATGATGCATCGTAATACGCCATAA
Source organism: Sporosarcina contaminans (assembly GCF_042679045.1). Taxonomy (NCBI): domain Bacteria; kingdom Bacillati; phylum Bacillota; class Bacilli; order Caryophanales; family Caryophanaceae; genus Sporosarcina; species Sporosarcina contaminans. The sequence goes on from NZ_JBHTLT010000135.1 coordinate 44,767, forward strand.
TAGCTTTAGCACAGATTGCTTTGAAATAACTCGGTTACTAAATTACAGCGAAGCTGTGTTCGTTGAAGGAAATGATGCTTGATTGGAGGAAATCGAATGTTCCGCTATTGGAAATTCTTACTTCTTATAATTCTTTCTGCAGCTGTTTTAACAGGATGCGGTAAATCATTGAAAGAAGAAGCGGCAGCCGGCATCGACCAAGCAAAATCTGCATTTGAATTGAATGATAAGCAAACAAATATTGAAGTCGAGGGTGTCCAGCTATATAAACCTGCAGGATTTACAGTAGAAGAGGAGGCGGATGCTCAAAATATCGTCTTAAATAAAGGCAGTGATACTTTCATTTTGTTCATCAACCCAAATGAGGGAAAAGAAAGCCGTCTTTTTTACGATCTGTTAAAGGATAAATCAAGCGATAAGATTGTTTCGGAAAAGGTTTTTTCAAATGAAGGCGTTTTCGGTTTTGCGGCAGTTGTCAAGAAGGATGGCGATAAAGCTGAGCTGATTGCCAGTGTCGGTGGCGTCAAAATGACAACAATTACAAAGAAAAAAAATATCGCAAAGTATATGGCTTGGATGATGGAAACTGTACGTTCCATTGAACAGGAAGCCTAATGATTGAGGCGGTCACCCGGTGCTATTCATTGCAGCGAGCGGCCGTTTATTTTTGAAAAGGAAGGAAGAGGTAAATGAAATCATCTGATCTTGTTGAAATACTGAAGAAACGCCTGCCGTCTGAACAATTACAATGGCACTTCGACAGGAAAACGGATAAAATCAGACTGGAGCATTCGATTCTGAAAAAGGGGATGGATATTTCCTTACCGGAAATTCTGTCTAAATATGAAAATGTGAAAGAATCTGCAATCGATGAAGTTGTTTATACAATCCAAGAAACATTTAACGCAATGGAAAAAGAAATGACAGAAGGCTTTCGAAGAGAAGGGGCTATTTATCCTGTTATTCGGTCAACATCTTTCCCTCTGTCGTCAAAGGAAGGCAAAAAGTTTATCGTTAAAGATCATACTGCTGAAACAAGAATTTATTTTGCATTGGACCTCGGTACGACTTATCGTCTAATTGATGAAGGAATGGTCGAATCGATCGGGATGAGCGAATCGGAAATGAAGGAATCTGCAATGTTCAAAGTAAGGTCTTTACCGACACAATTTAAAAAAGACGTAGTGGCTGACAACATTTTTTATTTTGTCAATAACAATGACGGGTACGATGCGAGCAGGATATTGAACGTATCCTTCTTGAAAGAAATGGAAAAGAAGATTGAAGGCCATATGACTGTTTCGGTGCCCCATCAAGATGTATTGATCATAGGTGATATTCGAAATGATACAGGGTATGACGTGCTTGCTCAAATGACGATGCAATTTTTCACAAACGGCAGAGTACCGGTAACATCACTCTCTTTCAGATATGAAAATGGGAAATTAGAGCCGATTTTCATCTTAGCGAAAAATCGGATCGCAAGAAAGGAAGACAAAAAGAAATGAATTTATTTTACAATCAAAATGGAGTCGGAAACGTTCTTATGGCACAACTAACTACTGATAGGCCGCATGAGGTTGTAGCAGAGTCATCGAAAGACGTAACGATTTTAAAAGATGGTGAAGGGGAGATTGTCGGTTTTAACTTGTTTAATGCCTCTTCTTATCTTGATCTTCAGGAAGCCGGGCAAGTGAAATTAACTGAAGAAATTGTGGAGAAAATTTCCACAGCGTTGAAAAAGAATGACGTGAATATCGAGCTGGACGTAGATTTGACTCCTAAATTTGTTACCGGATATGTGCTTGAAAAAGAGAAACATCCAAATGCTGATAAATTAAGTGTTTGTAAAGTGGACGTCGGCAGCGAAACGCTACAAATCGTTTGCGGCGCACCAAATATTGAAGCCGGACAAAAAGTAGTTGTGGCAAAAGTTGGCGCCGTAATGCCATCAGGAATGATCATCCGTGATGCGGAGCTAAGAGGGGTTCCATCATCTGGCATGATTTGCTCTGCAAAAGAATTGGATTTGCCGGATGCTCCTCAAGAGAAAGGCATTTTAGTATTGCCGGATGATGCTGTGACAGGCGAAGCATTCGAAAAGGTAATGGATTGAACGACTCATCACGAAATTAATAGCAAATAAATAAAAGACAGGCGCCATAGAACTCAATGTTCTTTGACGCCTGTTTGCTTATTAATTTGCAGGGTTTACTTGAAGATCGATTGTGATTTTAATGTCGTCTCCGACTAAAACTCCACCTGTTTCTAATGCTTGGTTCCATGTAAGACCAAATTCTTTTCTTGAAATTTTCCCTTCAACTTCGAAGCCTGCAACGTCGACACCCCAAGGGTTTTTGCCTGTTCCTTCGTATTCAGCGGAGAAAGTAATTTTTTTCGTAACATCTTTAATTGTAATATCTCCGATGATATCGTACTCATCGTCGCCTTTTTTCACAATTTGAGTTGAAACAAATGTGATTGCAGGATATTTTTCCGTATCGAAGAAATCTCCAGAGCGAAGGTGGTTATCACGATCCGTACTGTTTGTATTGATGGAAGCTGCATCAATTTTAAATTCAATGGAAGCGTCCGTTAAATCTGTAGGATTACCTTCCAAAGTTCCTTCAAAGACATTGAAGTTCCCTTTCACTTTTGAAACCATCATATGCTTTACAGAGAAACCTACATTCGTATGTGTTGCATCTACTAACCATTTAGACATAATAAAAACTTCCTTTCTGATTTAAGTTATGCTCTTACTATATACATTATTTATCTTGAAATCAAGACAAATATCTCGAAAACGAGAATTATTTTTTGGAGGCATTACAAATGAGCGAGGTATAAGGAACTTTTGAAATCGCTGTTGTCATTTACTTTATGCTTTTAAGATAAGATTTATATCTTCACACTAAATAGTTTCCTTTATTTCAATAAAGTAAACTTGAAATGAAAAAAGGCGACTGTCTCCAGTTCAATAATGAACGGAGCGTCGCCTTTTAACTAAATGCTTTTTCATCCTTACGTAATTATTTTTCAAGTTTACAGCTAATTTCGGAAGGGTCGCCTACACGATCTTCGATAATCGGGACTTGGCACATTTTATTGTTATACATGAATTTGAAAATGCCATTATTAAAATCTGTCCCAATTTCTTTAAAGAAGATCCCTTCAAAGCGCGCTTCTTTCGATAGAGTGAAATTAATGCGATAACCATCACCGTCTGGCACTAAATAAGCGCGAACTCCTTTTTCAAACATGCCTTCAACTTCATCCTTGATGGCTCGGTCAACTGAGATGACATGAAAATCGACAAATGTAATCTCACGCAGCAGGACGTTCATGAATGATCCTTTTGTAATCTCTTCCCATCTGCTTTGGGCAGTTTGCCCTATGATGATTTGTGTAATATTGTATTCATGTGCAACTTCTTTAATCACCTTTGCAGTGGGACGCTTCTCATTATCACGTATAATAAATGCATCTACGTCAAGTTCTTTAGCAAGTTCTTGCCATTTATCAACGTATTGTGATTTATCTGCATCAAATTCATCGTAAGGAAGCGGATCAACTGTTAAAATGTATAGTGGACAGTCCATGCTTTTTGCCAATTTATGTCCGCGCCTTATGAGACGTTCACCATTTGGACCGTAGTAGACACAGACGAGAATGCTCTCATCCATACGGCCTTTCACTTTGCCCATTTAGGTAGTCACCTCTTATAACTATTAGTTGTTGTTTTAATTCACGATAATAGGTTAAATTGAAAACCACGCTATTATATATGAAATCTATCCTTTTGACAAGACAAAGATGTACTATGGGGGTTATAAGTGCGAATGGCCTTGGATTCGTGTATAATTTAAGAAAACTGCCTTCCCCAAAAACGATTTCCTATGGCTACCTATTATCCCGTCATTGGCGTGAACAGTCAAGTATGCCTTCTATTATAGTTTTTACCTCAATTTATCTTTTTCAATATTGGAGGTTTGCATCATTGTTGTTATCAATCATTATTTTCATACCTTTTTTAGCTGCTCTGTTCATCCCGTTCATACATAAAAAAATTCCCAATAAGCATATAGGCTGGGTTGTATTAGTCGTTCCATTGTTTCTTTTCATCGCGCTTTGCAAGTATATAACAGCAATTGCAAACGGAGAGACATTTATACATACGATCAAATGGATTGACTCCGCGGGCATCAATTTCACGACGTATTTAGACGGGCTCAGTTTAATATTCGGACTGCTCATTACAGGAGTCGGCACTCTTGTCATCCTTTACTCCATATATTACTTATCCGAAAGAGAAGCAATCGGGCGATTTTACGTCTATCTTCTCATTTTTATGGGGGCAATGTTAGGTGTTGTCTTTTCGGATAATTTAATGGTGTTGTACGTTTTTTGGGAATTGACGAGTATTTCATCCTTTTTGCTCATCGCCTTTTGGTATCATAGAAAAATGTCAAGGTACGGTGCGCAAAAGTCGATGCTTATTACTGTTTCGGGCGGAATTGGCATGCTTTCAGGGTTCATCATGCTACATTCGATGACGGGATCATTCAGTGTTAGGGAAATACTGACGATGATTGGAGGATTCACCGATCATAAACTGTTTGTGCCTGCAATGCTGCTCGTTTTGCTTGGCGCATTTACGAAGTCAGCCCAATTTCCGTTTCACATATGGCTTCCAGATGCAATGGAAGCTCCAACGCCTGTTAGTGCTTATTTGCACTCCGCTACGATGGTAAAGGCAGGTATTTATCTTGTCGCTCGTTTCATGCCTATATTTGGCGGAGAAGCAATATGGTTTTATTTAGTCAGTTCTGTCGGAATTTTTACCCTGTTTTGGGGTTCGTTCAGTGCGGTACGTCAGACGGACTTGAAAGCTTTATTGGCATACTCGACGATTAGCCAGTTAGGATTGATCATGAGTCTATTAGGAATCGGTTCAGCTGCCTATGCGAGCGGGATTCAGACACAATCCATTCTATATGCACAGGCCACATTCGCGGCGCTCTTTCATCTTGTCAATCACTCTACATTTAAAGGTGCACTTTTCATGGTTGTCGGTATTGTCGACCATGAGTTAGGGACGAGAGATATTCGGCGACTTGGCGGTTTGATGCCATTAATGCCGATTACATTCACGATAGCAACGATAGGAAGTTTTTCAATGGCAGGGTTGCCGCCATTCAATGGATTTCTCAGTAAAGAAATGTTTTTTGAATCGGTCTTGCATATGCGAAATCTTGATGTTTTCTCGGTTGGTGCAATGGGAAGTCTATTCCCCGTCATCGCTTGGATTGCAAGTGTATTTACGTTTGTCTACTGTTTGATCATCGTGTTTAGGACATTTTTTGGTGATCTTAAATTGGAGAGGGATGATCGTCCGATACAGGAAGCGCCTGTTGGAATGCTAATTGCGCCATCTCTATTGTCGCTTTTAGTAATTGGCATCTTCTTCTTCCCGAATGTTATCGGGCAATATATTTTAAAGCCTGCAATGGCAGCAGTTTATCCTTCTTTATCGAATAGTGAAGAACTAATTCCGCATATTTCCGCGTGGCATGGATGGGATTATTTCCCGTTAATTATGACAGTTGGAGTTATTGTCATCGGCGTAGTACTGTACATGTATTTGCGTTACTGGAAAAAAGTATATACAGTAACTCCGCTCACTTGGAATCTTGATTCTTTATATAACGCTATTTTAATGAAGTCGGAGAAAGGTGCAGCAACGATTACAAAAACTTACATGACAGGCCAGTTGAAAGATTATCTCGTCTATATATTCGGCTTTTTTATCGTTCTTATTGGCGGTATGTTGCTTTGGAAAGGCGGCTTGTCAATAAACTTCGAAAATGATGCACCAATTACTGTTAATGAGTATATAATCGTCACCGTTATGATGGGGGCCGGAATTGCTTTGCTTTTTGTAGGTTCAAGGATGACAGCTATCGTCTTAAACGGCGTATTAGGTTATTCAATTGCAATTTTATTTGTCATATTCAGAGCTCCAGATTTGGCTTTAACGCAGATCATCATTGAAACGGTAACGACAGCCTTATTCCTGCTATGTTTCTACTTTTTACCTGAGTGGAGCAAGGAAAAATCAACGACTTTTTCGAAAGCAGTAAAAGGTGCCATTGCTATAATGGTTGGATCACTTGTCACGGTTATTGCTTTATCTGTGCAAGGTAACCGGATGTTTGACTCAATTTCAACTTACTTTGAAAACGCCTATGAATTGGCAGGAGGTAAAAATATCGTAAATACGATATTAGGTGATTTCAGGGCATTTGATACGATGTTGGAAGTTGTTGTGTTGTTTATTGCTGGAGTAGGAGTTTATACGTTAATCAAGTTAAAAGGAAGGAAGGAGGGACAGGACGTTGAAGATAAATGATGTTATTTTGCGGACGGTTACTAAGATCGTCGTATTCATCATCTTGACGTTCGGGATTGAGTTATTCCTTTCAGGTCATAATGATCCCGGAGGAGGCTTTATCGGAGGCCTTGTCCTATCTTCCGCTTTTGTGCTTCTTTATTTAGTTTATGATGTTGAAACGGTCAGCAAGGGAATTCCTTTTGATTTTAAGAAAGTGGCTGCGTTTGGAGTTCTTCTTGCTGTCATGACAGGTGTTGGATCATTATTATTCGGAGCTTCTTTTCTGACACAAACTGCGGGGCATTTCAATTTGCCCGTATTCGGTGAGACGGAGCTGTCGACGGTTACGCTATTTGAGGCTGGGGTTGCGCTAACAGTTGTCGGAGTTGTCGTTACGATTATATTAAGTATTAGTAAGGATGTGTAGCTGATGGAAACGTTAATCACGATATTGATCGGTGTGTTGGTGACGGTCGCTGTCTACTTAATGCTTTCCAAAAGCGTTATTCGAATCATTTTAGGTTCAGCTGTCTTGTCGCATGCTGTGCACTTATTGCTTATGACGATGGGTGGCTTAAAGAAAGGTGACGTCCCGCTCATAGGAGAAGGCACTGGTAAATTTACAGATGCATTGCCACAAGCGCTTATTTTAACTGCGATTGTAATCAGCTTTGCAGTGACTGCATTTTTGCTTGTGTTAGCGTACCGTACTTATAAAGAAACTGGATCGGATAATTTGGGTGCATTGAGAGGGTTCAAAGATGAATAATGTAATTGTTTTGCCGATGATCATTCCGCTATTGACCGGAATTTTTCTTGTGTTTTTGCGCCCTTATATAAAGACTCAAAGATTGTTTAGTTTGTTATCGATCTTATTGACGATCGGCGTAAGTATACATATTTTGAATTTAATCCAGTCAGATGGCATTTTACGTCTTGATTTCGGAAATTGGCTTCCGCCTTTTGGGATTTTATTTGTAGCGGATTCGTTTTCAATGTTGCTATGTCTTACAACTGCTGTCATTACGTTCATTTTGCTTATTTATTCATTTTTCTCCATAGGCAAGTCGCATGAGCGCATGTTTTTCTATCCGTTCGTCTTTTTCCTTGTTGCAGGTGTGAACGGTTCATTTTTAACAGGTGACTTGTTTAACTTATTCGTTTGCTTCGAAGTGATGCTGCTGTCGTCTTACGTTTTGATTACATTAGGCGGCAGAAAAGTGCAGTTAATCGAATCGATTAAATACATTTCGATTAACGTGCTGTCTTCTTGGTTCTTTTTAGTGGCAATTGCTTATTTGTATGGTACGGTCGGAACGCTGAATATGGCGCATCTATCCGTCAGAATTGCCGAAGTGGGACAAGGGCCGCTTTTGACGGTAATTGGATTGATCTTTTTAATTGTTTTCAGTTTGAAAGCTGGATTGCTGCTTTACTTCTGGTTGCCAGGTTCTTATAGTGCACCTCCGACTGCTGTAGCTGCTCTTTTTGGTGCCTTGCTGACAAAAGTCGGTGTCTATGCGATGTTCCGGGTCTTTACGTTAATCTTCTATCATGAACCTCAAATTACACATACTACTATTGGTATCATGGCGGTACTTACGATGATTGGAGGAAGCTTGGGAGCGATCGCCTATAATGACATTCGGCAAATTGTGTCATATAACGTAGTTATTGCAATTGGATTCATTTTAATAGGCCTGTCTGTTTCGACAGAATCAGCCTTTATCGGATCTATTTATTATTTAATCCATGATATGGTCATTAAGGCAATGCTGTTTTTAATTGCTGGAACGATGATTTATCTAACAGGCAAAGCGAGGATCCCGGAGATGAGTGGTTTGATCCGGAACTATCCGGCGCTTGGCTGGCTATTTTTCGTAACGATGCTGTCGTTAACCGGCATTCCACCGTTCAGCGGCTTTATTGGGAAGGTTTATATTGGGGAGGGAGCTGTAGAAAATAGCTCATTCATGTTATTGGCTGTCGGTTTCATTTCCAGTATTTTTGTCCTTTATTCGTTGTTGCGGATTTTTAAAAATTGTTTCTGGGGAGAAACGATTATTAACGAAGATGAAGATACGCCACTCCGGAAAGGTATGCTTTTGCCTATCATTTTATTAGGTGTGCTTACGTTTGTATTGGGTGTCGGGGCGGAAGTGCTCGCGCCATATGTTACGGATGCTGCACGCACTTTAATGGACCCGGATATATACATTGAGGCGGTCTTAGGAGGCCGTTAATCGATTCCTTGGCATTGACTGGAAAGAAGAGGAGGACTGTTCATGCCCGCCCAGTTGTTATTGAATCTATTCATCGCTTTTTTATGGATGACGCTGATCGATGAAGACGAGCTGAAATTCACTACATTCTTTGCCGGCTACCTTGTCGGAATCGGAATCATTTTTTTCATGCACCGTTTTTTCGGTACACAATTTTACTTGCGTCGACTATTTGCGATCATTAAATTACTATTGATATTCATCTCGGAATTAACTCAATCGAGCATTGTTGTGTTAAAGCAGATTTTAAGCCCGAAATTGAAAATCAAGCCTGGCATTTTTAAATATGAAACTGTGTTGAGTAGTGATTCGGAAGTGACAATGCTGTCATTGCTGCTAACTTTGACCCCAGGATCTGTTGTGATGGAAGTATCGCCGGAAGGCAATGTGCTTTATATCCATGCGATGGATGTGGAGCAATCCAAAGAAGGATTGATTAGTCAGTTGAAAAACTTTGAAAAAGCGATTATGGAGGTGACACGCTAATGATTCAAACAATGCTTACGATTGCACTTATTCTTTTTTCAATTACAATCGCTATCGCCGTTGTCCGAATCATTTTAGGACCATCGATGCCTGATCGTGTCATCGCACTTGATATGATCGGTGTAAATCTGATCGCTATGATTGCTGTTATTTCAGTTATTATGAAGACGAAAGCCTTTTTGGAAGTCATTTTGATTTTAGGTATTCTCTCATTTATTGGCACGATCGCCTTCTCAAAGTTCATTGAGAGGGGGGTTATCGTTGAGCGTAAACGCAATCGGTGAATTTGTTGGGGCTTTCCTCATCTTAATCGGTGGAATTGCGAGTGTCATTAGCGTTTTTGGACTCATTCGGTTGCCGGATGTTTATACACGCTCGCATGCTGCGACTAAAAGTTCGACCTTAGCTGTCCTGCTTACGCTATCAGGTACTTTCGCTTACTTTTTGTTTGCGGAGCATTTTATAAGCGTCAGGGTTTTGTTAGGAATTATTTTCGTCTTTTTGACAGCCCCAGTAGCTGGACATTTAATCGTCAGGGCGGCATATCGCTCTAAAGTGAAGTTGGCAGACATTTCGACTGAAGATGAGCTATACGATATTTTGCATAGCACCGAGAAGAAAGAAAGCAATTATGATCATGAAAATGAATGATATTGACGCAACTTTGAGAGGACGATTCCAAAGTTGCGTTTTCTATTGCTATGAAGACAATCGGATGGACACAATTACCGTATGAGGAAAGTGGGCACAATCAAATAGATTGACGGTACGTTTTGCTTATTTTTAGGCGGTCGTTGATTTACGTAAAGCAAACCTGTTAAAATAGGATGATCGATATGAAAAGAGTGATAGAGTTGTCATGGTTTAAAAAAATGATCAATCGTATGTTTACGACTGAAAATGAAGAAGAACAAGATTATGAATATATTCAAAACGATATTGAGGAATCGGCGGAAGCGGACATGCAAAAGAAAGAACGTCCTGTGTTCCGTTTTCCTATCATTACAGATGCTGAAATTTATGGGTGGGATGAAGATCCTGAGGACACTAAAAATAGAATGAATGAGCCGGTGCAAAAAAATGAAATTGAAGACGATGATTTTGTGCCCATCCCTTTATATAAAAATGAAAGATGGCCGAAGAAGGAGCAAGAAGTTCATATTCATAGGGCAACATCATCTGTTAAGTACCCCAAAAGGGTAGATAGCGACCTTCCGATGCCATCCAAAACAAAAGAAAAAGGGAAAACTGAGGAAATCGAAGAAAAAAAGTCAACGATCATTACAAAGCGGAGCAGTCGTCCATTTACACCTTCCAGTGTACCATCGCCTATTTATGGCTATAACAGACCCGAGCATAAAACTCGAAAATCGATACCGATAGATGGTTTTACAGCTGAAACAAAAGATGAAAAGCTTCATTCCATGAAAAATGAAGAGCAAAATCGAAACTCGATTTCTGAAGAGCAGTTTATTGGAATGGAAGATAATCGCATTGATTTGGAGAATTCTGTCCATACTTCCATTGATGAAGCAAATGACATGTCTATGCAAAATAGCGACCAATTTGAAGTAGGAGAAGCCGACAGACAAGTTGCAAGCGACGTTGAAGAAATCACAATTGAAAAGCCGCTAACCAATCGTGAGAGAACCGAAGCCGAATTAACGAGTGAGCATGCAGAGCCTACTGTTCATCCGGAAGAGCGAACTAAAGCGGAAAATGAAATTGCGACAGCAAATCAGGAAGATTATGCAGTTGAGGAAGTCATCGGAAATACTGTCATTTATGAAAGCAATACGGAGCAATCAAATGTAGAGAATAAAGAAGACCACTACGAGGATGACTTAAAATTATCGGGTGAAATACCATCAGATGAAGATCTATGTGAAACTGCTCCTGCGGCGGAAGAACGTGCCGAAATAAACGAGACGAAGAAGGAACGCATCATTCCATTTAATGTACTTATGTTAAAAAAAGATAAGGAGAACATGACTTCTCAACGAACTCGACAATCGACAATCGACAAAGAAAACACGGTTCAACAAGACGTGCAATTCGTTGCTGAACAGAATGAACCGAAGCTATCGCAAAATGACAGAATTTCTTTTGAGGAGGAAACGGTTGAAGAGGTTGAACCGCCTTATTATGCACTGCCTTCAACGGATTACCTATTGCAGCCTGAGGAGCATGTCGAAGATACAGAGTGGCTAAGTTCTCAATCTGAAAAATTAACGGAAGCTTTATCTCATTTTTCAATAGAAGCTAATGTAATTGAAGCAGTGCAAGGACCGACTGTAACAAGGTTTGAGCTAACTGTCGGTCAAGGAACGAAAGTGAGTAAAATTCGCAATTTGACCGATGATTTGAAGTTAGCTTTAGCTGCAGAAGATATTCGAATTCAAGCTCCTATTCCGAAAACGAGCTCAATCGGTATTGAAATACCGAATCGAAAGGCAAGAGCGGTGCGTATTTCTGAAGTAATCGAAACGGTGCAATTTCAGCAGTCGACTTCTCCAATGGAGGCAGTGTTAGGATTGGATCTTACAGGAGATCCTGTAACGATCGATTTGCGAAAAATGCCTCACGGAATGATTGCGGGTGCAACTGGTTCTGGTAAATCTGTTTGCATTAATTCTATATTGATCAGCTTATTGTATAAAGCTGATCCGACAGATGTAAAGATGCTGCTAATTGATCCGAAAATGGTGGAGCTTGCGCCGTATAATGGGATTCCACATTTGCTGAGCCCTGTTATTACAGATGTAAAAGCAGCTACAGCCGCTCTAAAATGGGCTGTTGAGGAAATGGAAAGACGCTACGAGTTATTTGCACATATTGGAGCCCGCAATATTGAACGTTACAATGAAATGGTCATGAAAGAACGCAAATTTTCATTGAAGATGCCTTATTTGCTACTTGTTATAGATGAGTTAGCGGATTTGATGATGATGGCACCAGCAGATGTAGAAGTTTCCATTAGCAGAATTACGCAAAAAGCACGTGCTTGCGGAATCCATCTCATTATTGCTACCCAACGCCCGTCCGTTGATGTGATTACAGGGCTTATTAAAGCAAATGTGCCGACAAGAATCGCTTTTTCGGTTTCTTCACAAATTGATTCGCGCACCATTTTAGACGTTGCTGGAGCGGAGCGGCTTTTGGGCAAAGGGGATATGCTCTATTTAGGGAATGGGCAATCAACAGCCGTCCGCCTGCAAGGTACATTTGTCACGGATGAAGAAATTGAACGTATAATAGAACACGTTCAAAACGAAGCAGAGCCGGATTATTTATTTGGTCAGGAGGATTTATTGGCAGCAGCTGTAGAGGAAGAGGAAGCAGATCCACTCTTTGAGGAAGTTTGCCAATTTATTATAGATCAAGGAAGTGTGTCTACATCCTTGCTGCAAAGAAATTTCGGCATTGGATATAACCGGGCTGCAAAGCTTATGGATCGTCTGGAAAATCTGTCTTTCATTTCCGAACAGCGGGGCAGTAAACCACGAGATGTTTATTTGACGGACAGTATGTTTGAACAATATAAGCATAATCGACAATGAGGAATTTAGAAGCCGTAATTCATTAAAGAGGAAAGTCTTTGTTTATTTTTATATAATGATTAGATAGGCAGGAAGATAAGGCTGCGTCTGAGCCGAAGTCATGCCGATGAAAAATAAGTAGTATATTACCCCAATAACGCGGGCCGTAAAATGATACGGTAGCCCGATGAATGGGATTTTACAATGTGGGAACTGAAATGATCCCGGGAGGTTGCATTATGACATTGTTCCATTTTACAGGAATTAAAGGATCAGGCATGAGTTCGCTTGCGCAGATTCTTCATGATTCTTCATATGAAGTGCAAGGATCGGATGTTGAAAAGTATTTCTTTACAGAAGATCCGTTGCATGATAGAAAGATACCAATTTATCCTTTTGATGAAAAGAATATTAAGCCTGGAATGACTGTTATTGCAGGTAACGCATTTCCGGATAGCCATCCAGAAATTTTGAAAGCTAAAGAATTGGGTGTTGAAGTAATACGTTATCATAAATTTTTAGGAACTTATATGAAACAGTTTACTTCAATCGGCGTGACAGGAACGCATGGAAAGACATCTACGACCGGGCTTTTGGCACATGTTCTGTCAGGTAGTTCGCCAACTTCCTATTTGATAGGTGATGGTACAGGAAGAGGAGTAGAAAACAGCGAGTTCTTTGTTTTCGAAGCATGTGAATACAAACGACATTTCCTTGCTTACGAACCTGACTATGCAATTATGACGAATATCGATTTCGATCATCCCGATTACTTTAAAGATTTATCAGATGTGATGGACGCTTTCGGTGAGATGGCACTTAAAGTGAAAAAAGGAATAATTGCTTGCGGCGATGATCCACATTTGCAGCATATCCAAGCCAATGTACCGGTTGTCTACTATGGCTTCGATGATCATAATGATTTCTTAGCCCGCAATATCGTGAAGACGGAGAGCGGATCGTCATTCGATGTGTATGTGCGCAATGAATTTTATTATACGTTTACTGTTCCTCAGCCTGGCGATCATGCAATTTTAAATGCTTTAGGCGTTATTGCGCTTTGCCATTATGAAGGAATTCCCGTAGAAGTCGTCCGGGAAAGGTTATCGAACTTCCATGGTGTGAAACGGAGATTCACTGTAATGGAGTCATTTGGAAAAGTAATTATAGACGACTATGCGCATCACCCGACAGAGATTCGGGTGACATTGGAGTCAGCACGTCAAAAGTATCCAAATAAAGATATTATCGCAATTTTTCAACCGCATACTTTTACGCGGACAGCAGCGCTTCTTTCGCAATTTGCGGAAAGCCTTTCAAAGGCGGATTATGTTTATTTATGTGATATATTCAGTTCCGCAAGAGAGAATTCGGGTACTTTGACGATACAGGAGCTCATCAATGAAGTCCCTCATGCCAAACATTTGGATATTCATCATATTGATATGTTAGACGCTCATGGAGAAGCCATTTACTTGTTCATGGGTGCTGGTGATATTCAGAAATACTTGAATGCATTTAAGAGCCATACTGAACAGGAAGAGACAGCTTGATCGTAGGATCGGCTGTTTTTTCACGGCTTGTCATGGAAAATGCTATCAATTTGTATTTATTGAAGGAAAATGAGGAAAGATGTCGAAAAGGTTATAGAGAATAGCGTTTAATTACCTAATGTAAAGGGTAAAAATTGTTTATGGAGCGTATTCGGGAGGTGGCACTGCCATGGTGAATCTATTGTATATTGCGGCGATTGTTGCCGCAGTGGCATTTTTAATTTTATGTATTAGTCTTTCAATGACGTTAGGCTCGTTGAAGAAGACGATGAAAAGCATGTCTGAGACGATGGACGGCTTAAAAGATCAATTGGAAGGAGTTACAACCGAAACGACTGAACTTCTTCACAAGACGAATGCACTTGCGGATGATATTCAACAGAAATCCGAAAAGCTGAATACTGTAGTGGATGCAGTGAAAGGGGTGGGTGAATCGGTTAATGGGCTGAACCAATCCGTCCGGAAAGTTACAGATTCCATCACAACAGAAGCTGAACGGAATAGCGAGAAAGTCGCTCAAGTCATTCAATGGGGCAATGTTGCGATGAATATCGCAAACAGAGTGAAGGAAATGAAATCGACTCGGTCGACAGGTTGGACAGTCTATAAAGCAAATCCAAACCAAAAAAGACTGCCAAGCCCAAATCAAAGGTAAATGTTTAGAATCCGACATGAACATGCTGTAAGCTGCAAACCTTCAATCATTCGATGAGTGGAGAAATAGTAAAGGTAATGCAGAGAAGTACGAAAGAGTGGATACGAAATTTTTACTTTATTTCATAGGAGGAATTGACATGACAGAAAAACAAAATTATAAACCGAATTACAGTGATTCAAAATATGATCACCAATACGATAGCAACCGATATAAAAATACTTTTGGCGAACCTTCGAATCTGCCAGTAAACTACCCATATCGTTCTACAAATACGGATGATTTTTACCGTGACGAAGATAACTCTGGTGCTGGAAGCTTTCTTTTGGGCGCTTTAGTCGGCGGTGTCATTGGGGCTGCTGCAGCACTGTTCCTCGCACCTAAGACTGGTAAAGAAATGCGTGATGACTTTTCTGAGCAAGCTGTCCAAATTAAAAATAAAAGCATTGAACTGAGCGCTGTCGCAAAAGACAAGGCGACTGAATTGACGTCTGTTGCAAAGGAAAAGACGGATGGTCTTACAAAATCCATTCAAGAGCAATCCGGACAATTAGTTGACAAAGTGAAGTCGATGGCTAATAAAACTTCTCTACCGATGGACGATGGAACAGTTTCTTCAGAAGGTGAAGAAGCTGTCGATTATGTGGATCCTAATAAGGATAAAAATAGTGATCCTAAAAACCAATCAACTAAAAACAGCGATGTTGCCTATGACAATAGCGAAAACTTGGGAGACAATAAAATTGTCAATCAAAATAATATTTCTGTTGAAAAGGAAAAAAAGTGAAATAAAAAGTAGAGGCAATTTGGTTAGCCTCTACTTTTTATTTTCTTGATTATAGTTTAATTTGCAATTCGTCTCCAGGATAGATAGGGTCATTAAAGCCAATCGGCGAGCCATTGCGCAATAATTGATAAGTTGTTGCAGCAGTTTTTGGAAGCGTATAGTCGATATAAGCAAAAATGTCACTAAAGCAAAGTGGATCATTCGTTTCGGATACATCGATGCGATCTCCTACGTTCACTTCATCTTTTTCACTCGCAGGCTTGCCGTTCAAAAGAATCGTTCGTCTGTTCATTTCCAATGAAACAGGCTCTCCGTTGAAAGTAACTTCAATTTTTGAAACTGCGGGAAAATGGAGCGCATTAAGGACATCTTTAACTGATGGCAAAGATGTTGTAAATGTAATTTCGTCTCCATCTTGTATTTTGTAAGTAGGTGGAACAATCTTTTCTCTTACAGCAAAGAAAGGACCTAAGGTAGGCAAATTTATTTTTTTGCCATTATGTACAACATGAAAAGGATGGTTCATTGGCACATTCGAGTTTCCGATTAACTCGCTAATTTCTGTTTTCCTTTTAAACAGTATTTCGTCCCGGTCCTTAACAATGGTTTCTCTATTGGCCGCAATCCCATTGAGAAGAATTTCCGGCTTTATCATCATTTCTTCTCCATTTAAGTGTATATGGATCGGATCCATGTCATCACCAATAATTTCTTGCACTGTAGCTGACGCATCTTTGCCATCAACTCCGGCTGTTAGATGGATAATATCTCCAGTTTTGATCAAATCTTTTATGCTTGCCTGTTTGCCATTCAAATAAATAATAGAAGGTTTGCCATGCTCTCCTGGAATCGTAATTTGTCTGCCGTTAATAGAAATTGTCATTCCGAGACCCGGTTTGCCATATAATTGCCGGGCTTTGACGTTGGCAGCTAAAAGTGCATCTCCTACCGTCATTTCTTTTAATTCAAATAGACGTATTGTCTTGTCATTTACAGTAACGGACATATAATGAATCGGTGCTCTTTTTGCAGCGATTGCAATGCCAATCGGTGTCACTAACGCGGGTGAAGATGAAATCGATTCAGAGAGAGTCACTTCAGTAAGCGCGTCAAGCCCTCGTATGGCAACCCGGTTTTGTGGCAAATTAAGCTTTTCACTAAGTATATTGGGCAACTGAGGCGTTAAGCTTCCTCCACCGACGACCATAACAGCTTGCGGGGACTCCCCGTTGTTTAGGCGCAATATTTCCTCGGCAATGTTAGATGCCAATTTGTCGATCGACGGTTGAATGGACGCTATTACTTCTGCTGATGGAATTCTGTTTTCAAATCCTAATATATCAGTGAGTACGATCTCTTCTTTAGTGTTTAGTGATCTTTTGACCGTTTCAGCAATCGGAAAATCCAATAAATAATGATTGCTTAACGCTTCTGTTACTTCATCTCCCGCAATTGGTACCATGCCGTAAGCGACGACTGTATTTTGTGCTGTGATTGCAATATCTGAGGTGCCGGCCCCTATATCAACTAATGCGACATTCAAACGTCTCATCGAAGGAGGAATGAGCACATTAATGGCCGCAATGGGTTCGAGGGTTAGTGCTTCCATTTCCAAATTAGCCCGTTTCAATGCTGATAATAGGGATTCCACTACGACGCGGGGAAGGAAAGTAGCAATGACATCGACTGTGGCTGTGCGTCCCGTTTGGTCGATTAAATTGCCTATTTCGTCGCCATCCAACTTGTAATGGAGGACTGAATAGCCTACACAATAATAATAATCGTCCGCGGTATTGGATGCGGATAGTAATTTCTGCTGTGCTTGCTGTACGGCAGCTAATTCAAGATGGTTGATATCTTCTGTGGAAAACAATGACTTATCAGAAATATCGATTGTCATCGTTCCTTCAGCCGTTTTTAAAGCTCTGCCTGCAGCAGCTACGCTCACTTGCTTTAATTCCCCATGTTTTTCCTCAAGTCTTGTTTTCATCTCGGATATTACTTTTGCAACGCTTAAAACATTATGTATTTGACCGTCAATCATTGACCGTTCCTTATGTTCGATCGTCATTAAGTCTTCAACATGGAAATTGCCATCTTGTTCTTTTAAAATGATACCTACGACGGATCGTGTTCCGATATCGAGTGCAAAAAGTTGGTTCGTCAGAATAATACACCCTTTCAACGTCAAAATGTGCGAATTTTAGACAATTTGCAGAAATGACGTGACTTTTCAAATTCATTTCATTATACTTGGACTATTATATAAAAATGTAACATAGAATTTCTGCTGAGAAAAGGGAATGCTATGTGCGGGGAGGAGACATAATGATGAGACAAAACAATTTAGACGAGTTGCGCAGCCAAGTGGATGAATTGAACATCAAGATTTTAGATTTAATCAACGAACGTACGGCTGTCGTTCAAGAGATTGGAAAAGTGAAGGAAAAGCAAGGTGTGAATAGATATGATCCAATCCGCGAGAGGGAAATGTTGAATTTCCTCATCAACACGAATAAAGGCCCGATTCCGAACGGAGTTTTGGAGCAGATTTTCAAGGGGATTTTCATGTCTGCGCTTGAAATCCAAGAAGATGAACAGCGCAATGCATTGCTTGTTTCACGAAAACGGAAATCAGAAGATACGATTGTTGACGTCAATGGGGAAAAGATTGGAAACGGGGAACCGACGTTCATTTTTGGCCCATGTGCAGTTGAATCATATGAACAAGTTCGCGCAGTAGCGGATTCCATTAAAGCTAAAGGATTGACGATGCTCCGAGGCGGCGCTTATAAGCCAAGGACATCACCTTATGATTTCCAAGGATTAGGGCTGGAAGGCTTAAAAATTCTTAAACGAGTCGCTGATGAAACAGGGTTGTCGATTGTGACTGAAATTATTACACCTTCTCATTTGGAAGAGGCATTGGATTATATCGATGTCATCCAGATCGGTGCGCGCAATATGCAAAACTTTGAGTTGCTGAAAGAAGCGGGAATGGTCAATAAGCCTGTCCTGCTAAAACGCGGCCTATCAGCTACTATCGATGAATTTATCAATGCGGCGGAATATATCATTTCAAAAGGAAATACCCAAATTATGCTTTGTGAGCGCGGTATCCGGACATATGAGCGCGCAACGAGAAACACTTTGGATATTTCTGCGGTTCCAATTTTGAAACAGGAAACTCATTTGCCTGTGTTTGTAGACGTTACACATTCGACGGGAAGAAAAGATTTACTCTTGCCTACAGCAAAAGCAGCGATCGCGGTAGGAGCAGATGGTGTAATGGCAGAAGTTCATCCAGATCCAGCGGTCGCTTTGTCTGATGCAGCGCAGCAAATGGATATTCAGCAGTTTGACGAGTTTTATGAAGAAATCCAAAAGTTCATGAAAACACATCAAACGGTGTAAGGTTACGCTGAATCAATCCAATTTGTTTATCGAATGAAATGTTATGTAGACATGACTATGTTGAGCGCCGGACCTTTTATGGATCCGGCGTTTTGTATATAATGGAAGTAAGTGAATACATAATTGGCTCGGGAGGAGAATCATGATGGCTGTAACAATTTACGATGTTGCAAGAGAAGCGAACGTATCGATGGCCACCGTTTCACGAGTTGTCAATGGCAATCAAAATGTCAAACCGGCAACAAGGAAAAAAGTATTGGAATGTATCGAACGATTGGGCTACCGGCCGAATGCGGTAGCAAGAGGATTGGCGAGTAAAAGGACGACAACAGTTGGAGTCATCGTACCTGATATTTCTAAAAGCTATTATGCGGAATTGTCTAGGGGCATAGCAGATGTCGCTACGATGTATGAGTATAATATCATTTTATCCAATTCCGATAAACGTACGTCAAGAGAAGTGGAATTGCTTGAAGATCATTTAGGTAAACAAGTGGATGGCTTAATTTTCATGAGCGATTCCATTACTGAAGAAATCCGTCACGAAATGGAAACCGCTAATGTTCCGATCGTATTAGCAGGTACACTCGGTTCTGGCACTAATTTGCCAACTGTCAATATCGACCATGAACAAGCGGCGTATGAAGCGGTTAAGAAATTAATCGATAACGGACATAAACGAATTGCTTATGTGTCAGGACCCCTTACAAGGGATATTAACCGTCTGTGCAAAAAAGTTGGTTATGAAAGGGCGATTAAGGAAGCGGGATTGCCAATCATCGAAGAGTATTTTATCGAAACAGATAATACGTACGATGACGCTTATGAGCAATGGCGAAAATTGAGCACAATGAAAGAAAGGCCAACCGCCATTTTTGCCGGCAATGATGAAATTGCAGTTGGAATAATGAATGGCATCCGTGATGATGGGTTTACTGTCCCGACGGATATTGAATTGATTTGCTTCCAGCATACATTGCTGTCTCGTGCGGTTCGGCCGCAATTAACTGCGATTGTAGTACCTCTTTATGATTTAGGTGCAGTTTCCATGCGTCTACTGACGAAGCTGATGAACGGTGAGGAAGTTGAGCAAATGGAAGTCGAGCTGCCTTATCGCATTGAAGAGCGGCAATCTACTAATTAGGAAAAAAGACTGGGCTAAGATTGCATTGCATCTCGGCGTCAGTCTTTTTTTATTTTGGAAATACGATATTTTTAAAAACCGTGTTATGCATCCAAATGTTAACATGATCTAAACATTACTAATTGCTATGAAATCTTCTTCCTTAATTTCATTCCTATCAGTTAATAAAAGTGATTGGAATGCTTCAAATAAGTCCTGAATGTCTTTCCGTTCGTTTATAATGTTCATACTTTTATTGTATTGAATTTCATCGTTATATGTTGTAATTTCCAACCATTTTGTATCCTCATCTTTGCTATTCAAAAACATTGTATGAAGATCTAAATATTGACTATAAATTTCAGAGGCTTTTTGTTGAATAGTCAAATACTCATCTACTTTATCCTTTTGGACATGGTACTCATAAATTTTAACAAACATTATTTCCTCCCTTACCTTTTAATTGAATTTCAAAAGACAATGAAAGACAGCTATCTGTTGTTGACATTATTTTGCGTTACAATAAGGAATGCAACCATTCATTTGCATGTATATTTTTGATACTTACGTAGCTTGAGCTTGCAAAATAATTATGTAGCCGTTATGAGATTGAACTTTCCGTTTGCTTTAATTGCTCTTTCTTTGTGGGAATTAAGATAATTTAAGACGTCTCAAGACGATCATTTACATGCCAAGTTTAGACTGTTTAAATGACGAATGTATCATCATTGTCTAATGATATGTAAAGCCTTTTTCAACATCTGTTCGTTTTTCTCGTTGATCTCTTTCTTTCTTGGAATAGGCTCATAAAGCGGATTCGGATCTTGCCAAGTTTCGATTAAAGGTACAGGTGATTCAGATTGATATTTAGACAGCCACTCTTCGGGCAAACGGCCTGTCGGAACAGGCAATTGATTCATCGCAAGCCAAATATGCGACCAGGCTCTCGGCACGACTCTCCAAATATCGTAGCCGCCGCCACCTACAGCTATCCATCGACCGTTGCAATACTTCTCGGCAATTTCTCTTGCGATGCGTGGAATTTCTTCATAAATTTTCATCGTGCCATATAAATGTGTCAATGGATCGAAATAATGGGCATCAGCGCCGTTTTGAGATAAGATGACATCTGGTTTAAAGTATGCGGCTACTTCTTCTATTGCAGTCTTGTATATATGGAGAAAGGAATCATCTTCTGTAAATGCATCGATCGGGAAATTGAAAGATTTTCCGTATCCTTCTCCATTTCCTCTTTCTGTTATATTGCCCGTTCCGGGGAATAAATATCTGCCCGTTTCGTGAATGGAGAACGTGCAAACAGATGGATCATCGTAAAATGTCCATTGAACTCCGTCTCCGTGATGGGCATCGGTATCGATGTATAGAACGCGCGCTCCATAATTTTGTTGCATATATTTTATAGCGACGGAACTGTCATTATAGACGCAAAAGCCTGAAGCTTTCCCTTGGAAGCCATGGTGGAGGCCGCCCCCTAAGTTGACTGCGTATCGTGAACGCCCAGCCATTACTTCATCGACAGCCGTTAATGTACCACCGACTAACATAGCGCTTGCCTCATGCATATTCGGAAAGATTGGGGTATCCTCCGTTCCGATGCCGTAAACTGATCCTACTTCCTCCGTAATGAAACCTTTTCCAGCCTGTTTGACAATCTCGATAAATTTGGGGTCATGTACTAGTAGCAGCTCTTCATCTGTTGCCATCCGAGGTGGAATGATATTATCCTCCGTAATTGCATCGATGCTTTTAAGCAAGTCCAAAGTTAGTAGGATTCTTTTTTGATTGAACGGGTGTGTATCTGAAAAAGAATATCCAAGTTGCTCTTCTGAAAATATGAAAACTGCGTTTTTACTCATAGGTTCATGCCTGGTACATTCGGCCAAAGAACTTCAAACCCGTTGTCCCTCAGTCCTTTAATGACGTTTAGCGGGTTCATTGTTTTGATCCGAATGACTAAAATTTTATTGTCTTCATTTTCTTTGTCAGGATAAACTAATACACTTAAAACGTTCAATTTATGTTCGTAGAAAACTTTGGACACTTCGAAAAGAATGCCTGGAATATTAGGAACACGCACTTCGATTTGGGAGCCGGGCTGATGGGCGCCGGTCAGTTCAATATATTTGTAAAGCAAATCGGTTTCTGTAATGATGCCGACTAACTGATCGTCAGAAACGATAGGAAGACAACCGATTTGATTGTCATAAAAGATGACAGCAGTTTCTTCGACAAAATCCATAGGATGGCCTATAAGTGGATTTTTAGTCATAATTGCTTCCAAAGGAGTTTTGTAAACGTTTACATCTGCGAGGCCGGAAAGGGTGGAAGGTACAGCCTCTTTCAAATCCCGATCGGTTACAACACCGACAACTGCCCGATCAATTGTAATTGGCAAATGTCGAATTTTCTTTTCCTTCATTAATTCAATGGCATCTTGAATAGTATGTGAAGGAGAGAGGGAGGCAACCTCCCTTTTCATGATTTCTTCTATAAGCATTGCAAATCCCTCGCTTTCAATACATAAATCGGTTCATAAAACGCAGGTTATCGAACTGTTGGATGGATTCCTGATCAACGCGTTTTCCGATTCTCGCCATTAAGCAATTAGCAGGATGAGAGCTTATTTCAGGGTCATCGGTTGCGTAATATTCAAGACCCCCTGCATTCATCATCTTTTCCATCACTTTTCGATATTCCCATACGTTGAGCTTTGTGCCTTTTAAATCCCAATGCCAATAATACTCGGTCGTTAAGATAATATAGTCTTCCATCGCATTATCCATCATAGACACTTCTAATAACGCTTTTCCGACTCCACCGCTACGGAATTTTGGGATGACTTCAATTGCACCAAGCTCGATCAAATTTTCCATATTGCCTTGCGACCATCTTTCCAGTGGATCGGGATATAAATAAGTGACATACCCGACAACTGTATTCCGTTCACGCGCAATGATGATTCTACCTTCAGGCAAATCAGCAATCTCAATAAGCGCCTTATGTTGCTGTTCAGGGGGTCTGAAAGCGACGAGATGTTCATGGAAATCAAGTTTCGAAAGTTCCGTTCTCGCGATCGGCCCTTCGATGATCAGATCGCCATTCCGATGTTTCACTTCCATCGCATTGTATGTTTTTACATGATCCAATACATTCACCGTCCTAATATGAGTAGCCCTATGTATGAGTATACAACAAATTCATCTGTGCGGATGAGAAAAATTTGTGAAAGTTAATTGGCAATACTAAAAAGTTGAATTTATTAGCCAATACAATGAAAATGCGATAGAATTATAGGGTCAACATTTTTTCGGAAAGGGTGAAGAGAATGGAGAGTAAAGTGTTACCGGTCATTCAAGGGGACTATACGTTAAAAGATTATGACCAAATGGTGAAAAATTTTAGCTGGGAGGATGTAGAAAAGGAATTCAGTTGGCATGAAACAGGTCTCATCAATATTGCACATGAAGCAGTAGACCGTCATGCATCATCTTATCGAAAAAACAAAGTGGCGCTCTATTATAAAGATGCCAGCCGAAAAGAAGCATATACTTATAATGAAATGAAAAGAATGTCCAATAAAGCGGCAAATGTATTACTGAATCATTCAACATTGCAAAAGGGGGATCGGTTCTTTATTTTCATGCCTCGTTCACCTGAACTGTATTTTGCATTATTAGGCGCGTTGAAAATGGGTGTCATTGTTGGTCCTCTTTTTGAAGCATTCATGGAAGGGGCTGTGTATGACAGACTATCGGATAGCGAAGCAAAAGCAATTATAACAACACCTGAATTATTGGACCGCATACCGTTGGATAGACTTCCTCATTTAGAAACTGTTTTCTTAGTAGGAGATTCTATTGAGGAGTCAGATAAATTTGTAGACTTTAATAAAAAAATGAAAGATGCTTCAATGCATTTTGAAGTGGAATGGCTCGATCGCGAATCGCCGACGGTACTTCATTATACATCAGGCTCAACAGGCAAACCGAAAGGCGTTTTGCATGTGCAAGAAGCAATGGTCCAACAATTGCAAACGACACGCTGGGTGCTTGATCTGCATGATGAGGATATTTTCTGGTGTACAGCGGACCCTGGCTGGGTGACGGGAACGGCTTACGGTGTATTCGGGCCGATGTTGGCCGGTGCAACATCGGTAATTGTCGGCGGAAGATTCTCTATCGATACTTGGTACGAAGCGATCCAAGACTATGGTGTTACGGTTTGGTATAGTGCGCCTACGGCATTCCGTATGCTTATGGGGGCAGGTGTAGGGCCGATGGAAAAGTACGATTTATCGTCGCTTCGCCATATTTTATCGGTAGGAGAGCCGTTAAATCCAGAAGTCATCCGTTGGGGGATGGATGTTTTTAAAATGCGCATTCACGATACGTGGTGGATGACGGAAACTGGAGCCCAAACTATTTGCAACTTCGCTTGCTTGCCGATTAAATTAGGATCGATGGGCAAACCTGTGCCTGGCATCGAAGCGGCAATTGTGGATGACCAAGGCAATGTGCTTCCTCCAAATAGAATGGGGAACTTAGCAATTAAAAAAGGATGGCCTGCGATGATGAGGCAAATTTGGAACAATCCCGAGAAATACGAATCCTACTTCATGAATGATGAATGGTACGTATCCGGTGACTCTGCTTATATGGATGAGGATGGCTACTTCTTCTTCCAAGGCCGGGTAGATGATGTTATTATGACGAGCGGTGAAAGGGTTGGGCCATTCGAAGTGGAAAGCAAACTGTTAGAACACCCTGCAATTGTTGAAGCTGGTGTTATTGGGAAACCGGACCCGGTTCGCGGAGAAATCATTAAAGCATTCGTCGCTCTTCATGAAGGATATGAGCCTACAGAGGAATTGGAAGATGACATTAAGCAATTCGTGAAAAAGGAGCTCTCTGCACATGCTGCGCCTCGTGAAATCGAGTTTAAGGACAAGCTTCCGAAAACGCGTAGCGGCAAAATTATGCGACGTGTCCTAAAAGCGTGGGAGTTGAACCTTCCAGCGGGGGATTTGTCAACGATGGAAGATTAAGATGAAAGATAGCTATGAGGGATGGAGAATGGTACCCCTATCATAGCTTGACAACGCTTGCCGAGCGGAAGGCAGTTTATGTTCACGCCGTCCTGCAATACCTAAATTTCCGCAAAGAAAAAAGGAATACTGCAAATCGAGAAAACAATGAGCTCGATTTGCAGTATTTTAGCGTTTGTCAACAAACTGAGGACCTCTGCTATGGCAGAGGTCCTTTTTCAGTCGTCATCCTCATCTTCTTCATTAGTAGGAGGAGGTGTTCCTGGGGTTCCGTTTCCTCCTTGATTGTTTCCGTTGCCATTATTGTTTCCGTTTCCGTTGTCGTTATTTCCGTCGTTCGGGTTATCAATCCCATCACCATTGTCTGGAGGCGAAACCGGAGGAATTTGTTCATCCTCATCTTCAAGGTCGTCTGAATCGTCCTGTCCATCTACTGAAACAATATTCGAACCAGCTGAAAGCAAGCCGGTTATATCAACAGCGCGTACATAATAATTTCCTGGTCCGATCGGCAATGAATTGGCTTCTCCATCACGGATTGTCGCAATTTTTTCATCGTCTCGATAGACGTAATAACCGATGACATCATTGGAAGGAGATTCCGTCCAAACGATATTGGATCCACTTATCGATGCATGTACTGTTTCTGGTGCTGCTCCATCAGGGGAGAACACCGAGCCTGAAACAACTTGCGAAGCAAAAACTGAATTAGGTGGGAACAGCTTCGATGCATCCCCGCCCCATGGTCCTAACATACGATCCATGAATTCCTGATTGACACCTGTGCCACCTTGTACGATAAATTCAGAAGGTGTTGATGGCAATGCCATGTAACGTTTGCCTTTAACAGATACATAGGATGCACTAATGATGCTGTCATCCGCCTTTGTCGGCAACATCACTTTTGAATTGAATAAATCAGATCTAACGAGACCTGCAGCTGAGCAAGCTGGAGATGGTGCTAATCCAGAAATACCACAGAAAGAACGATTGACGACTCCCGCTGGCTGTTGGAATCTGTTGCTTGCGCCAACTATATCGGGTTTCGTTTCGTTGGCCGTGTTCAGTAATCGACTGAAAAGAATGCTCGTACGTGTTGTCGGATGCATTTGTCCGGATCCTCGTGTATAAAGCTTTCTCGATTGATCTTTGTAACCGAGCCATACGCCCAAGGTAACATTCGGATTATAGCCGACTAACCAAGCATCTCCATATCCTTGTGTTGTGCCTGTTTTGGCAGCCAAATCAAGATTGAAATTTAAGTATTTAGGAACCTGCTGCCCAGTATTGCCTGGCTTGACGACATCGCGAAGCATATCTGTAATAATATAGGAAGTTTCCGGGCTGAATACATCAACAGGTTCGACTTCGTGTTGATACACGACATTCCCATTCATATCCTCGATCCGTTCAATCATATATGATTCAATAAATTTCCCGCCATTCGCAAATGTTGCGAAAGCATTTGTATTTTCCTCTACGCTAACTCCACGTGTCATACCGCCATAAGAAGTGGAGTAGTTTGTATAGTCTTCAGGCATCAACTTGGAGAAGTTCATTTTTTCAAGGAACTCCGCTGGACGCCGATCGATGATATCTCTATATAATCTTGCGGTAGGAAGGTTGAGCGACTCAGCCAACGCCTTCCTAGCCGGGATGATGCCGTTTTCAACTGTAGCAATGTAGTTTGTCGGACTCCATTTACCGCTTCCATCATTGATTTCAAAACGGACATCGACGACTGGGCTACCTGCTCCGATAACGCCATATTCGATTGCTGGTGCATAGACGAGCAAAGGCTTCATGGAAGAACCATTTTGACGATACGCTTGCGTTGCATGGTTCACATTCGTAAGCTGGTGATCGCGCCCGCCGATGAACGATAAAATTTTGCCTGTCTGGTTTTCAAGCATGATCGCACCGACTTGCACTGGGTCATCTTTTAGTACCGTTTCGCCTGTGCTTGCGTCTTTCTCTTCTCGTGTATAGGTAAATCCGTAATATTCGAAGTCCTCGCCGATTTTATTCATTTTGTCGTAAAGGTCTTTATCGATCGTCGAATAAATTCGATAGCCTCCTGTTCGCATTTCACGTTCGGCTAAAATTCTATATTTCTCTTCTAATTTTTCTTCTACATCTAAACGCTCCGGGTCCACGCCATCTTTTTCAGCTAAAATACGGGCTAAAATACCGATCGTCCGCCCTTGGATTTCCTGTGTCAAATAAGGATAGCGATCTGTTGCGCGCCTTGTCGGTTCACGAAAATCTTGCGTAATATCATAAGCAATCGCAGTTTCATATTCCTCATTTGAAATATATCCAGTTTCTTTCATGCGGAATAGGACAGTTTTCATCCTGTCAATGCCGGGCTTAATATTTTCTTCGTTTTTCAAGCCTCCGCCGTAATAGCTGCTACGAAACGGTGTATAAGCGAAAGGAGCTTGCGGTATACCCGCTATATAGGCAGCCTGCGGTAAGTTAAGATCTTTTGCCTTTATACCAAAAATACCTTCCGCAGCAGTTTCGATGCCGGCAATATTTTGACCTTGGGCATTTCTACCATATGGAATAATATTTAAATAGGCCTCTAAAATTTCATCTTTGTTCATAAAGTGTTCAAGTCTAATGGCTAGTAATATCTCTTTCGCTTTTCGTTCATAGGATACTTCATTCGTCAAAATTTGGTTTTTGATCAACTGCTGTGTAAGCGTAGAGCCACCTGTTTGGCTTGAGGAGTTGGTGACGTCTTGAAAAAGTCCTCGGAAAATAGCTTTCGGCACAATTCCGTTATGCGTTTCAAAATACTCATCTTCAGTTGCTAATACTGCATCTATGACGTAAGGCGACACTTTATCCAATGTTGTCTCTTTTCGTTCGATGTCTGAGCTCACTTTACCAAGATATATATTGTCGGCAAAAAATATTTCAGAAGTTTCTTCGTAATTGAAAATAGCATCGCGCATTTCAGCTTTCGGTCGTAGAGGTTCCTTTGCTACGAGAGAAGCGAAATAACCAGCACCGACAGAAGCAGCGAAAACGCTAAGAGTAATGCCAAATACTAAAAAGAGCAAAAAGAGGTTCCAAATGACGCCAGATGTAATGCGGACGCCTTTTGCCCATCTTTTCTTTTTCATTGATTCAAATTTTTCTTCTATGAGGTCGATCCGGTTTCTCCTTTTTTCACTCAAGTCTTTTCCCCCCTAAAATCTTTCCTATTATAGCATATTTTTTAGAATGCCATAGATTATGTTTGACAATGACCTATTTTATACTACAATAAGGGATATATATTTTTTTCGCATGATGAAAAAGTCGGAGTAGTGACGATAGATCCGTTTAGAGAGGCAGCGGTTGGTGAAAGCTGTCCGGTATATCGTTTACGAATTACAGCTTTGGAATGCGGACGCGTACGCAGGCGTTATTGTGTTTGAAGCGGAGGTTTATTGTAAATGCCTCAAGCCGGGTGGTACCGCGTTAATTGACAATGTGTTTAACGTCCCTGCATGATTCTTTGAATCGTGTAGGGGCTTTTTTATATTTAAGGAGGGGTTTCAATTGGCGAACGAATTATTGGAGGACTTGGAATGGAGAGGTCTTCTTTACCAGCAGACTGATGAAGAAGGTCTTACGAATCTGTTGAATGAAGAAAAGATTTCATTATATTGTGGTACAGATCCGACAGCGGACAGCTTGCATATCGGTCATATTGTTCCATTTTTGACATTGCGCAGATTCCAGAAACACGGCCATCGCCCGATCGTGCTTGTCGGGGGAGCTACGGGAATGATCGGCGATCCGTCATTCCGTGCAGATGAGCGTCAGCTTCTTTCGGATGAGCAAATTGCAAATAACATTGCGGGCATCCGCAAGCAATTGGAGAAGATTTTTGATTTTGGCAATGAAAACGGGGCGCTCTTAGTCGACAATAAAGATTGGTTCGGTGACATGAGTGCGATCGATTTTCTTCGGGACTACGGAAAATTGTTAAGCGTCAACTACATGTTAGCGAAAGAAAATGTTGCATCCCGTTTGGAGACAGGAATCTCTTTCACGGAGTTTTCTTATATGCTCATTCAAGGTGCAGATTTCAATCACTTGTATGACAACTACAATTGCCGTGTACAGGTCGGCGGATCAGATCAATGGGGCAATATTACAACAGGGCTTGAATTTATCCGTAAAACGCATGATGAGAATGCAAAAGCTTTCGGCATTACAATACCACTCGTTACAAAAGCTGATGGAACGAAATTCGGAAAGACTGCAGGAGGTTCAGTATGGCTTGATCCGAAGAAGACATCGCCCTATGAGTTTTATCAATTCTGGATTAATACTGCAGACGCAGACGTTATTAAATACTTAAAAATCTTCACGTTTATGAGCCGCGAGGAAATTGAAGCTTTGGAAAGATCCGTACAAGAAGAGCCGCATTTACGGAAAGCGCAGCATGCATTGGCGGAGGAAATGACAAGATTAATCCACGGGCAAGAAGCTTTAGATCAGGCAATTCGAATTTCTAAAGCGTTATTCAGCGGTGATTTAAAATTGTTGACCGTAGCGGAAATGAAAGATGCTTTCAAAGATGTACCGACGTTCGAGATGGAAAAAGCGGATAAAAATATCGTTGATTTTATTGTAGAAGCTGGTGTATCCCCGTCAAAACGCCAAGCGCGTGAGGACGTAACAAATGGCGCCATTTCATTGAATGGCGAAAAAGTGACGGATACAGCATATGAGGTAGGAGCAGCAGATCGTTTGGATGATGCTTTTACAATTGTGCGTAGAGGCAAGAAAAATTATAAAATGGTGAAGTTTGATTAATGTAGATGATGATAAAAACGCCCTTGGCTCTGTGCCGAGGGCGTTTTTGCGAGTTGTGGAATGATCTGTTGATGAGATTGATCTAAGCGCTGGATTGTTGGCGTTATGCTTACTTGCTTTGATTTAGCGTAAGTCTGATAGTATTATGCGTGACCGGTAAGAATTATATGTGATGTCGTTATGCGTTTTTGTAGCGAGTTATGCGCGTTTTTTGGATGGTGTCCGTTTGCGGGTTGTTGTTTTTTTCGGTTTTGTTTTATCTAAGGATGCTTGCAATGCTGCCATGAGATCAGTGACATTGGAAGGAGCCGCGGCTGTTTGTTTTTCGCTCGCTGTTACTGTCGCTTTTCCAGATTTTTTCTCTTCAATTAAGTCCATGAGGGCAGTGCGGTATTCATCTGTATACTTAGTCGGTTCGAAGGCGGTCGTCAATTGATCGACTAAGAGGAGAGCGGTGTCCAATTCTTTTTGGACGACTGTGTCCTCATCCGGAATGTTCGGCACGTCACCGACATTGCGCACTTCATCAGGAAAATGGATTGTTTCCATTAATAGCGCTTCCTTATACACGCGAACGACGGCGAGCTGCTCTTTGGAACGAATAATAATTTTTGCAACGCCGATCTTACCAGATTCTTTCAGTGCTTTGCGCAATAAAGCATATGCTTTTCCTCCGTTGGCATCTGGCGCCATGAAATAGCTCCGCTCAAAATAGATCGGATCGATTTCCTCTAATTTGACGAAATCAATAATTTCTACAGCCTTCTCTTCGTTTTCCTTTTTCAGCTTTTCCAACTCCTCATTATCCAACACGACAAACTTGTTTTTCGAATACTCGTATGCCTTGACGATATCCTCGCTTTTCACTTCTTTATCACAAACTGGACATACTTTTTTATAACTGATCGGGGAATTGCATTCCTTATGAAGCTGCCGGAGTTTAATGTCATTGTTTTCAGTTGCGGCATGCAGTTTGATTGGAATGTTAACAAGCCCGAAGCTAATGCTTCCTTTCCAAATTGTATGCAAAGAGCTCACCCACTTTTTACGATTAGTATGGAAGAACAGCACAATCCTATGTATAGCGAAATGATTAATTCAAACACTAATGAAAAACTTGGAGCGAAAAACATGAAACCGATGCTAATGGCGGATGCAGATCAATTACCGGTAGGTAAAGAATGGGTATATGAAACGAAATACGATGGATTTAGGGCGATTCTCATTTGGGATGAAGATGGGATTCAATTGTATAGCAGGAATGAAAAATTATTGAATGACAATTTCCCTGAAATTATCGAAGAATGCCAACGTATTGAACAGTTGGCAAAGCCGTACATGCCGATCGTTTGGGACGGGGAATTGGTTTGTTTGCAAAACAATTTTAGAAGTGAATTTTCCATCGTACAAACGAGGGGACGGATGAGCAAGAAAGAAGTGATCGCTGAGCATGCGAAAACCTTTCCATGCCAATATATTGTGTTTGATCTGTTATCTTTTAACGGAGTTGATTGGACTGGTGAGCAGCTTGACAAAAGAAAGAAGCAATTGGAAAGCTGTTTTAAACAGTTTGGATTGCCGACAACTGTTCAATACAGGAATAAAATTTCCATTCAGTTAGTTGAGCAGTTTGCTCACCACGAGAAGGTTTGGTCGATCGTCAATGAACATAATGGAGAAGGAGTAATCGCCAAGCGAAAGAAAAGTTTGTGGAGCAATGAAAAGCGGACGAATCAATGGTTAAAAGTGAAAAATTGGCGGTTGGCGACAGTCATTATAACGAAGTATGAGCGAGTGAATGGATTTTTTACAGGGGCTGTTTATAAACAGGATGAACTTATTGAAATCGTAACATTCAAGCATGGAATGACGGATGAAGAAATGAAGACGTTAAGCGAATTGTTTATTGCAAATGGTAAAAATATTGGAGCTGCCGTTTATGAAATACCGCCATCAATTTGTGCAGATTTGTATTGCATCAGTTTTGATGGGAAGCATTTGCGTGAGCCGCGGTTTTGTTCTTTCCGCTTTGAGCTTGATCCTCAGCAATGTCAATGGAGACAACTATTAAGACAATTGAACCCGATTCCCGAGAGAGTTCAAGTGACGCATCCCGACAAGCCGATTTGGCCGAATGAAAGCGTGGAGAAGGACGACTATTTACTTTATTTGCAAAAGGCAGCTCCTTATATGCTTCCATTTCTTCAAAAAAGATTGCTGACGGTCATTCGCTTTCCCCACGGCGTTCTTGGGGAAAAGTTTTACCAAAAAAGCGTTCCAGATTATGCACCCGATTTTATTAAGACAGCGAGAGATGAAGATATTGAATATATTGTTTGCAATGACATCAATACATTGTTATGGCTCGGAAATCAACTTGCACTTGAATATCATATCCCTTTTCAAACAATCGATACGAAACGTCCTACAGAAATCGTTTTTGATTTGGATCCGCCTTCTGTAAACGAATTTTCGTTATCCGTTGAAGCAGCCTTGCAAATGAAAGGTTTATTTGATCAGTTTCAACTTACGTCATTCGTCAAAACGTCCGGAGGTAAAGGGTTGCAATTGTATATACCGCTCCCATTCAATACGTTCACCTATGAGGAAACCCGGCTTTTCACAAAGTTCATCGCTGACTTCCTTTGCGATCAACAGCCTGAATGGTTTACAACGGAACGATTGAAGAAGAACAGGGGGAATAAATTATATTTGGATTATGTTCAACATCACGAAGGAAAAACAATTGTCGCTCCGTATTCACCAAGAGGCAATGAATTGTCAACTATTGCTACACCGTTACAATGGGAAGAAGTAACGACTTCATTGAGGCCAGAACAATTTACAATAGACAGTGTAATGGAGCGAATGGAAAAAATGGGGGACCCTTTTCGAGAGTTTTGTACAATAGGGGAGTCGCAGCCATTCGCAATTGTACTTGAGCAGTTGAAAGGGCTATTAGGTGAATGAACAATTCCTAATGCGGGGAAAAAATGTGGGCTATTTCTTAACACATCTAAGAGATAGCCCGCTAAAAAATTGTTTGTAGTGAAGTTTAAAGAGTAGTGTGCCTGAACAGTAGGAAGCATGCTCAAACGCTATAAAATTATCGAGATTTCAGTGCCTTTATTCACTTTAGAATCAATCAGAATTTTTCCGCCGTGTAATTCGACAATTGCATTTGCAATGTTCATGCCTAAACCTTCTCCTTCTGTTTGTTCGGTAGTGTTGGTTCCTCTATAGTATCGATTAAATAATTTATTTATATCTTCTTTAGCTATCCCTTTGCCATTGTCTGTGAAGGTGATGATCGTTTGATCGTGTTCGCAATTTACTTTTACATGTATTGTCGTTTCGGGCGGA
Source organism: Sporosarcina contaminans (assembly GCF_042679045.1). Lineage (NCBI taxonomy): Bacteria > Bacillati > Bacillota > Bacilli > Caryophanales > Caryophanaceae > Sporosarcina > Sporosarcina contaminans. The sequence goes on from NZ_JBHTLT010000135.1 coordinate 78,249, forward strand.
TTATGTTTAATTGCATTGGAAAGCAGATTATCTACTACACGAATAAACCATTTTGGATCAATCGCTGCAACACAGGATATAGGGGAAGGTTCAAAAGTAATTTGATTTCGATATAATGTGAAATCATGTGAATGTTTTTCCACCGCATTTTGAATAAATGAATTGATGTCAACTTGTTCTTTTTGAATGGTAATCGCACTATTTTTTAATTGGAATACAAGGGAAAAATCATTGACCAAATCAACCATATATTCTGATTTATCACGGATAACCGTTCCGATTTGCTGCAATTCCTCACGGGAGAAGTCGTACTGATCGCTTTCCAACATATGGCCGTAGCCTTGTATGCTTGAGAGGGGAGTGCGCAAATCATGTGAAATGCCAGCCATCCATTCTTCTCGAGTTTTTTCCAATCGCGCTCTTTCTTGATCTGCCAACGAGAGTTTTTCCGATAACTTCGAAAAGGATTCAAAAACCTCTTTATATATGCGATAGCGAAACTTCACTTTACCATTTTTTCTGTAAATTTTTTTATGTTCTAAACCGTGTAAAACAGTGTCATATTGTTTTTGTTCAACGAATTTCAACCAATTAATTAATAAAAGCAATGGTTTGCCATATCGATAGCCATTCCAAAATGACAATATAAATGGAATGATAAGGCTGACCAATGTAATTAGTATAATGATTTGCAATTCCTCATTTGAGAAAAAGAGCACAATTCTTTCGGTATATGTGTCATTCAATTCATGGTACACCCATGAAATATTTTCAGTATCATCATTCAAAACAGTAACCTTTGTCTCGAAATTTCCCGGAACATGCATACTGCCTATTATAGAGAGCGGTTTTCTCTTTGGCGCAATGCTTTTCCCGATCGTGTTTATAAGTTTTCCGTCTTGATAGATCTCAAGCATACCTTTGTGCTTATTGATTTCTTCCTCTAACCTATTTTCATTATCTCCTTCAACCCTTCCATTATCACCATAAGTATCGTACCAGTTTTGAAGAAGCATTTGCTGTTCTTCCAAATAGCCGAATAGGAAATAATAAGGTTGTGGTTCCCATACTTCAAAATAGGTTTCCACAGTATAATTGCCTAATGTATTTGTTTCCTCAATACGAAGCAAATCATTTATTGTATACTCATTTTTTAAAGAAGAGTCGATCGTATTATGTTCGTAAATGACTTTTCCGTCTTCATTAATAATTTGCATCCAAATATTGTTTTCACGTAATGCATCTTGCCAGGTTTCATTTAGTTCAATATGATTGTCTTCCTTAAAGAGTGAACTGTACGGCAGGTTTTCTACAATTGCTTTTTTCGGATTGGATATCAACTCGGTTTTAGCTAAAAGGTGCATGCCTGCAATTAAAAATAATACAAGCATGAAAAAGGTAGCAATAAACGTAACGAATATTTGTGTGAAAAAATGGATCGCTATTCTATGCTTTAGTCTCATCTGCTTGATCCTTTACTAGTTTGTAGCCTAACCCGCGGACAGTTACTAGATGCTTTGGTTTGCTTGGATTCTGCTCGATTCGCTCTCGAATTCTTCGTATATGCACCATGACTGTATTATCGTCTGCCATATGCTCATATCCCCAGACGGCAGTAAATAGTTGTTCTTTCGATAAAACACGGTTAGCATTTTTGCAAAAGTATACTAACAATAAAAATACTTGGGCAGGGCATGGAACGATCTTGCCGTTTACGATTAATTCTCCGGCGTCTTCATCTACAATGACATTCCCAAATTGGTGGATTTTCTTATTTGTGATCATCGGTTTCGATGAAATCACATTCCGCTTCAAATGTGCTTTTATTCTTGCTACGATTTCGAGCGGGTTGAATGGTTTTGTTACATAATCGTCTCCACCTTTTTCAAAACCAGTTAATATATCCAAATCCGAAACTTTCGCGGTTAGAAACAAAATATGCGCGTCAGTATACTCTCGGATTTTTGTGCAAAGATCAAAACCATTGATGTCAGGCAGCATAACATCTAAAACAATAAATTCAGGAGCGTGCTTTTTAATCATTTCCAAAGCTTCTGTTCCTGTCGTCGCTGTATAAATGTTTGCGAAACTCTCTTTCGTCAATACCATTTTCAGCATTTGCAAAATTGCATACTCATCGTCTACTAATAATATCTTCTTTTCTTTCAAGCTTATCACCCGCATTCATCCTATCATAGTTAGTTTAACAGAACCTTAATTTTCCGTATGTACAATTAATATAGAAATAAGGTGGACGTTGATAGACAGATAAGATCAGTACGTAAGATGAAGCTATCCATAACATAAGGAGAAGTGAAAAATGGAAAATGCGAATAAGCGCGTCCAAATGATTGATGGCTTACGGGGGTTTAGCTTATTAGGAATATTATTAGCCAATATATTAATCTTTCAATATGGTTTATGGGGGAAAGATACTATTCATTTATTTACACTTACACCTGTCGACGATTGGTTTTATCGTTTTACAAAAATTGCGGTTGAAGGAAGCTTTATGCCGATTTTCACGTTTTTATTCGGCTATTCGATGATCATGATGCGAGACAGTTTAGAACGAAAAAACTTACGAATAAAATGGCACTTTTTTCGAAGGAGCTTATTATTACTTATCATTGGAATATTGCATTCAACCTTTCTTTGGGAAGGAGATATTTTAGTCGCTTACGGATTGATGGGGTTCTTTCTTTTAATGTTTCTCAATCGTAAAGCAAAAACGATGTTACTATGGGGGTTATGTTTGTTCATTTTACTTACATCGGTCACTTTGCTTACGCCGGTAGATGAAGAATTAATAGAGCCTGCCAAAATGGAAGCGCATGTTATGCAAACAACAAAAATTTATGAAAACGGCTCGTATATGGAAATATTTGAACATCGAAATAGCGGTGAAGATCCACTCACTGAAGAACTATCAGAAGGCGAGTTACTATTCATGCTGTTGTTGACGCCTTTCACAATTTTACCGATGTTTTTATTTGGAATGTACGCAGCAAAAAGGAAGCTTTTTATTCAACCAAAGCAGGAAAAGAAGCTCTATTGGATAGGCGCAATTGTGGGAATTACTTTAGGATTCACGATGAAAACGTACGGCTTTTTTATGCCAAATGAAGGCTTCGTAGGAATAGGTGGAATCATTTTATCGTTAGGATATATTAGCCTTTTCGGAGTAATTTACAGTGCAGTAGCCTCTTCCCGTTTATTAACCGGATTTGAAAATGTAGGGAAACTGTCCTTAACGAATTACATTTTACAAACGGTCATTTGCACAACGATTTTTTACGGCTACGGTCTCGGGTTATTCGGAAATCTTGGCGTGTTTGCGGCAACAACGATTGGTATCGCCATTTTTGCAGTGCAAATCGTATTGAGCTCTCTCTACGTAAAGCATTTCCGATATGGGCCTTTAGAAAAAATGATGCGTATCGGCACATATTTATCTTTTTCCATTCCAAAACAGAGGAAGGTGAAAGGAAATAGTGCTGAAGCGAATGGGTAAAAATGAAGGCAAGGGGAGTTAAGGCGGTATAGCGATCGTCCTGCGGTTAAAATAGGAATAGGAGCACAGACCGGAACCGTAGTTTGTGCTCTTATTTATTTGTAGAATGCAATAATGAAAGTATAGGGTGAGATTGATTGATTTGAGGATAATAAAAAATAGGAGTGCAAGAACAATATTTTTTATAGGTTAATAAATAGCCATTATAGCCAACATTGATAGCGTCCAGATGATGATCGTGAATGAAATGGTTAACCAATAAGCATTTTTTTTATGATTTGTTCCATTCTTTATATTCGTTATTAACGATATGAGATTTACACAAAAAATAATAGACAGAATCGGTGTTAAGAACATACCGATATAATAAAAGATCAGCATCATGTAAGAAAACACTCCTAATAACAATTCATATTTATAAAGAAGATGCACGTATTCATATAATGGACTATAATCCTTTTTATTGAAGTATAACATAACACCTCCCAACTTTAGTTTAAGCTGTTTAAAAAATGGTTCTAAATCAAATGTTGGGGTGATGTGATTTGCACGTCACCCTTTTACTTAGGTACCGCTGAGTAATGTTGATTTGCGCTACAGGGCGGACGCTTTCCGC